>ASPA01000075.1 GCA_000405605.1 Atribacteria bacterium SCGC AAA255-G05 | reverse complement strand
AAGTTTTGGTTTTGCGTTTTTGGCTTTACATTTTACGCTTTGATACTATTCGCTAACGACTTATTTAATTGGCCAATTGGAGAATTGGTCAATTGGCAGATTAAAGCAAAGGTGAATTAATGACTAAAATAGTTAATTATCTTTTAAAAAAGGAATTTTTCAAAGAAGAATACTTATTGAAACTTTTTTATATCATTATTGTTTTTACAATAATGATTAGTTTTTTTTATAGTGCCCAAATTGTTCAGGCCTCCGATAGAAGGATAAGCATTTTATATTTTAATAATGTTACTCACGAGTCAGACTGGGATTGGTTAAGTAAAGGTTTGACTGGTATGCTGATAGATGATCTTTCTCGGGTTGATGTTCTTGTCTATTCTTCTCATCAAGAGATAGAAGACTTATACCATAAATATGGCTTGATACCCATTTCAGCCGAGATAGATAAATCTCTATTAATCCAGTTTAGTGAGAATCTAAACACTGAGGTTATATTTTTTGGCGATTTCTATCTGTCTTCTCCCCCCAATTTAATTTTAAGCCTTAAAAAGTACGATAATTCCACCGGAGAAATTACCGCTTTTCGAGACTTCGTAGTGGGAAATACAGATATTTTTAACTTAAAAGAAAGGGTTGTTTTATTTATCTTAAAAGAGTTATATGTTGAGTTATCAATTCAAGATAAAGATAGATTGAAAAAAACTCCTACCATTTCCCAAGAAGCTCTGAGTAATTATTACAAATGTATTGATTTGGTGGATAAAGCCATTATTGAATATGAAGGTGTTGATTACCCCAGTAAAAAGTTATGGGCTGAGGCCATTGAATACGGAGAAAAGGCAGTGGCAGCAGACCCTAAGTATGCCGAAGCTTATTATCTTTTAGCAGAAATTTATAACAGAACACATTGGACTATTAGGGAAGTAAACAGTTTAAATAGTTTTATCCAATTAGTAGAAGAGAATCAATTAGAAAGTAAAGATATCTATAAAAAAGCTTCCCAGGCTTATTTTAGATTGGGATATGCCTTTTATTCTAAGGGCGAGCATGAGCAGGCGATCGAATATTTTATTTCTTCGAAAGAATATGATCCTGATTTATTAGAAACCCACATCTATTTGGTTCAGATTTATTATGATATGGGGGAAATAGGACTTTCTCTTGATGAATGCGAAGAAGTTTTAAGGATAGATCCTCAAAATAAGGAGATTTCCTGGTTTATTAAAAAGAACGAACAGTCCCAAAAGTATGGACGGGAAGCTTATGAAAATTACGAAAAGGGTTACATAGCTTATAAAGGAGGCAGTTTTAGAGAAGCGGTAAGTTATTTTAAATCATCTATTTTAGCAAATCCAAATTTTAAGGAACCTCATTACTATTTAGCTTTAAGTTATTATCAGATAGGGGATCTGGATAATTCTATTTTTCAATGGGAAGAAGTTATTAGGATTGATTCTTTCGACAATACGGCCAAACATTTTTTAAACAATTGCCTGGAAGAGAAAGAATATGGGAGAGAGACTTTAATGCATTTCAACGCCGGCTATGATTATTATTTGAAGGGTGAATACGATAAGGCCATCGAAGAGTTTAATGAGTCACTAGATTATAATCCTGAATTTGAAAAAGCCCGTCAATTTCTTTCCCGCTCATATTATCAACTCGGTCAGATGGATGAATATCGCGAAGAAAGAAAAAAGGCGACCGAATCAAAGGTCAGCGGCGAGGAAGAAAAAGCTGAAGAAAATTATAAATTAGGCTATGAATTTTATTCTCTAAAAGATTATGTTGTAGCGATTGAAGAACTAAAAAAAGCTCTGGATATAAAGAGTGATTATCCGCAGGCCCGTTATCTGTTGGCCGAGTGCTATTTCCAGCAAAAGGAATATATGTTGGCTCAGGTAGAGTATGAGAGAGTAGTAACCGATTCGGAGATAAACGAGTATACCGATGATGCCCTCTGGGGCAGTGGGTGGTGTTATTATTTGTTAGAGGAATATGGGGAAGCGGCCAAGAGGTTTTCGAAGTTATTAAATGATTTTCCCGATAGCGATTTAGCCTTGCAAGCCAGATATAGATTAGGTAAATCCTATTTTATGGGGAATAATTATCCTGAGACAATCAAAATATACCGGGAATTTTTGGAGAAATATTCCGAATATCAGGGGAAAGAGTCAGAAGAGGTATATTACTTGTTGGGTCAGGCTTACTTAAGGTCTGAAAAATATAAAGAAGCAGAAGAAGTGCTTAATAATTTATTATTTCTCTTTCCGGGATTTGAATTGGCTTCCGAAGTGAAATATTATAATGCTTTGAGTTTATTTAAAGAAAATAAATATGAAGAAGCAATAGTACAATTAAAGGACTTAATCTCAGAAGCAGAAATAGGAGATAATAGGAAAGAGGAGGCTCAATATTTACTGGCTCGCTGCCTGCTTAATTTACAAGAATATAGTGAAGCTATTGAAAATCTGGAGAGCTTAAAGCAGTTCGAAGTGGAAGATTCTTTATCAGAAAAAGCCAGTTTTGATTTAGCTTTGGCTTATTCCCGTCAGGGCGAGAAAGAAAAAGCAATTTTAGAATTTCAAGAATTTGTAGAGAAATATCCGCAAAGCGAACTTATTAATTCAGCCCATTTTGAGCTGGGAAAAGATCTATATGATTTAAAAAAATATAAATTAGCTTTAGCAGAATTAGAGAAAACATCCACTGATGAAGCACTTTATTTAATAGGGAAATCCTCTAAAGAATTAGGGGATCAAGAAGGAGAAATTGCAGCATTTGAAGAATTAAGAGAAAAATACCCCCGGAGTAATTTTTCACAGGAGGCATATTTTAGGTTAGGCAATTATTACTATAATCAGAATAGATACAAAGAAGCAATTGAAGAATTTAATAAAATTGTTCAGTTTTTCCCTCAATCTCCTTTCCTCTCGGAAAGCTGTTACTGGATGGGGTGGAGTTATTTTAAATTAACTGATTATAAGAAGGCGGGCGAATATTTTAACAAAGTGGAAGAAGATGAAGAAAATTTTGATTTAGGGCAAAGAGCAAGGTTTATGGCGGCAGAATCATGGTATAATCTTAAAGATTATCAGAAGGCTAGAGAAGCATACGAAAAATTTATCGAAATGTATCCTGAGGGAGATTTCTCAGCTAACGCCCAATATGCTATCGCCTGGACTTATCTGGAGAATAAAGATTACAAATTGTCCATTGAAGAATTTAAAAAACTTATAAGCATTTATCCTGATAGTAAGTTTATTGAAGAAGCACAGTTTAGAGTAAGCAAGAACTATTTTCTTTCAGAGGATAAGGATATCGCTAAGGAAGAACTGGGAAAGTTTATAAATTCTTACAGTAAAAGTAGTTTCAGAGCAGAAGCTATGTATTTATTAAGCCAGGTAAATTTACAGGAAGAGGATTGGATGGATAGTATTATCAATTTAGATAGACTGGTAAGAGAATATCCTAATAGTCAATATTTGTCGGAGGCTTTGTATGGTTTGTGCTTTTCCTATTTTAAAAAAGATGAATATGAAAAGGCCATTGAGGTGGGAGAAAGGTATTTAAAAGATTATTCCAGTCTGGAATATAGTGATGATATTTTGTATACTAAGGCAGTCTGTTGGGAAAAATTAGAAAACCAAGAAAAGGCTATTTCTGATTATCAGGACTTAATTTCAAAATTTCCCCAGAGCCCATATGTGGGGAAAGCTCAGGAAAGATTGGAAGAATTAAAGAAAGAATAGAATATGGCGTATAGCGTTTAGCGTAGAGCGGATAGAAAAACAGTGATAAGTGATGAGTAACTAGTGACAAGTTACGGTTACGAGTTGCAAGTTACGAGTTGCAAGTTTAGAAAAAGAAATAGAGAGTATAGGATTGGTTAGCCGGTTAGCCAGTTTACCGGTTACCCAGTGGAAGAGTTAAAATCAAGTTGGTCCACCGGATCAACTAACTTTCATCTTGTAACTGAGAACCAATATTTAAAATTAACGATTAGAATCAACTGGTCAACTGGCTAATTAATTTCCTAATCTTTATTCTTAATCTTAATCGGTAAATCGGTAAATTGGTGAATTGGCCAATTATTTTATCGGTCAATTGGTTAGTTGGAGAATTAGTGAATTAACAAATGAATTTTATATCTTAAAAACTAAACAAGAGGGGGCAGATATTTAATGTTAGAAGTTTTTGAAAAAGGTGGGTTCTTAATGTATCCCATCTTTATATGTTCGTTAATTGCAATTACTATTTTTTTTGAGAGGATGTTCTATTTAAAGAGTATCAAAACTAAAAGTAAAAGATTTGTTTTGCGAGTTAAGGATTTAGTTAAAAAGGGGAGCATTGAACTGGCTATTTCTGCTTGTCGTAAAAGCCCAACTCCCATTTCAAAGATCATGTTGGCCGGTTTAATGAAATTTGGCCTGGGACGGGATGAGATGAAAGAGGCGGTTGAAGATAGTGCCAACCAGGAAATTCCTATATTAGAGAGAAACTTGTCTACGCTTTCCACCATCGGTAACATTACTCCATTATTGGGGCTTTTGGGAACAGTTTTTGGTATGGTTAAGGCTTTCAATGTAATAGCAGTTATGGGAGTAGGTAAACCAGAAGCACTGGCAGGAGGAATTTCTGAAGCACTGCTTACCACTGCCTTTGGATTGTCGATAGCTATACCGACTATCGTGATTTATAATTATTTATCTCACCGGGTAGATAAATTAATAAGAGATATGGAAGTAAATTGTGTAGAACTTATAGATCTTCTGACTTATCAGGAAACTAATAATGGTGGGATTATTCGGGACAATCTTAGTAAGGGTGGTGAGGTAGAATATGAAATTTCCTCATCTGAATAAAAAGAGTGCCAGATTTGATCTGACCCCTTTAATTGATGTAGTTTTTCTTTTGTTGATATTTTTTATGCTGACTACTACTTTTGTAAATTTAGAAAATAGAGTGAAAGTTAATTTACCTAGTGGAGACTTTGCTGCTGCCGAATCATCAGAAAATATTATTGTGACCATTACCGAAAATAATACAATTTATCTTAATGGAAAATTAATAGATCCTTTAAAACTTACCGAAAGTGTAGCTGCAGAAATAAAAGAGGAACCTGAAAGAACAGTAGTTTTAGAGGCAGATACAAATGTTCTTCACGGCAAGGTAATCAGAGTAATGGATTTAATAAAAAAGGGTGGAGTGGAAAGAATTGCCATCGCCACTCAACCTGCGGAGAAAGAAATAAAATAGTATATAGTCGTTAGTCGTTAGTGAATAGTGAACAGCAAAGAAGAAAGAAAAAGAGAAAAAAAATAGGAATCCAGTAGTCAGGAGCCAGAATAAAATACAGTGATGAGTAATGTGTAATCAGTAATAAGATCACAATACTGAATTTACAAAAATAGGTTAATTATTAAACGTCACATATTGCGCAACTTACTGGTAAACTTGCTAACTAGAAACTATACGCTAAACGCTACCCGCTCTACGCTAATTCTATGCTAACGACTAATTTAATTGGTCAATTGGTTAATTGGTGAATTGGGTAATCGGTAAATTAATAACGAGGTGTAAACAATTCGTGCCCATAAACAGATATAGAACAAAACGTTTAAAACAAAATAAAAAGAGTTTTTTAGGGAGATCATTTTTAATCTCTATCATACTTAATATTATATTTTTACTCGCTTTCGGAAATATGATCGCCTTTGATTTCACCAGACCCTTACCAGAAAAAGAGCTAACCTTGGTTAGCCTGGTGGAAATTCCTGCTCCAAAACAGCCGGAATCTAAGAAACCAGAGATTACCGAGGAGAAAGCCGTTGCTCAATTGGAAGTTAAACCAAAAGCTAAACCGATTTCGCCTGAGCCACCTAAGATAAAAGAAGAGGTAACCGAAACAAAAGTGGTAAGCAAGGAAGAATTAACGGAGGGAGCACCAAAAGTAGAAGTTAAAACTCCCGAGATTGAAACTGAACCTGTGTCAGTGATTCCCCCGGCTCAAACCAAAGAATCTTTAGGTGAGGATATAAGTGTTTCTACTGAATATTTTAAGCAATCTATAACCAGCAGGGAGGAAGTGAAGGGAGAGATATTCGAACCGGGTGAATCACAACTTAAAGTTAATTTAGGCGAAAAAGAAGAAGAAAATGTCGAAGCAACTTATGGTACCATAGTAAACCCTGGGGAAATTACTAGTTTACCGGAAGTGAAGGAGAAAGAATCTCCTTTTGGCAGCAGGCCCCTTTCTATTATGGTGGAAAATTCAGAAGGAGCCAGGCCGCAAAGCGGTTTGGATAAAGCTAACATTGTTTATGAAGTTTTAGCAGAAGGTGGAATTACCAGGTTTTTAGCTATTTATTATGACCAGGATGCAGAAGAAGTTGGACCGATAAGAAGTGCAAGACCTTACTTTGTTAGTAAGTCTTTAGAGCATCAGGCAATTTATGTCCATGTTGGAGGAAGTGATGAAGCATATAATTTCATAAAAGAAGAGAAGATAGATGATATAAATGAGTTTGTAGATTTTGAACCTTTCTGGAGGACTACAGACCGAATACCACCTCATAATTTATATACCTCTACTTTAAAGTTGAGAAAAGAAGCTAACAAATTGGGTTATATTGAGATGATAAAAAAGCAGGAATATCAATTTGAAACTGATAGAGATGAAAAGTTAACCGGCAGAGAAAGTGATTCTATACTAATTCCTTATAACAGCCTTTATACGGTTAGTTATAAATACCAACCTGAGTCGATGAAATATTTAAGATTTATGAACGGCGAACCCCACATAGACTCTAAAACTAAAGAACAATTAGCAGTAGATAATATTATAATTCAATTTGCTGAAACCAAAATTATTGACGAAGAGGGGAGATTAGCGATAGATTTCATCGGTAAGGGAAAAGGATTGTTATTTTTTAAAGGTGGTTCGGAAGAGATTATCTGGGAAAAACAAGATTTAAATTCAAAAACTATATTTATGTATAAAGAAGGGGACAGAATAGCCTTAACTCCAGGTAATGCTTGGATTCAAATTGTTCCTTCGGATATAAAAATGCAGTACTAAAGAATGACAACTTTGGTGCCTGGCACGAAAGTTGTCATAAATGTAAACTTTGGTGCCTGGCACGAAAGTTGTCATAAAATGAAAAAGTTAGAAGAAACTTTAGAATGTTTTTTAGATTATCTATCCATTGAAAGAGGTTTAGCTCAAAATACTATAATCTCTTATAGATATGATCTGATAAAATATATTAGTTTTTTAAAAAAGAAGAAAATTAGTTCTTTTAATCAAACTAATAAAGTTTTGATTAAAAAATATTTTGCTTATTTAAGGGGAAAAGATTTAAAGATTAATTCAATCTCTCGAAATTTAGTAGCAGTGAAGATGCTTTATCGCTTTTTACTAATGGAAGGCCTTATCAAGGAAGACATCACCAACTTTATTGAATTTCCCCGGGTGAGTAAGAAACTCCCTCATGTTCTGAGTTTAAGAGAAATAAATCTTTTGTTAGATAAGGCTAATTTTAAAGGTTATTTGGGTCTAAGGGATCAAGCCATATTAGAATTGCTTTACGCTACCGGAATGAGGGTGTCAGAACTGATACATTTAAAAATTAATGATATAAATATGGAAAATCGTATGCTAAAATGTCTAGGGAAAGGTTCTAAAGAGAGGATAATTCCTTTTGGAGATAAGGCATATCAGTCTTTAAATTTATATTTGGATAGATTAAGGCCAAAATTAGTTAAAAATCCGGATGAGAATGTTTTATTTTTAAATAGCCGGGGAAAAAGGCTTTCTCGGCAGGGGATATTTTATCTGGTAAAAGTATATGCTCACAAAGCAGGGATAGAAAAGAAGGTCACTCCACATACTTTAAGGCATACTTTAGCTACTCATTTAATAGAAAATGGAGCAGATCTCAGGTCAGTTCAAGAGATGCTGGGGCATTCAGATATTGCTACCACCCAAATCTATACCCATGTAAGTAGAAAATGGGTTAGCGAGGAATATTATAGGGCGTTTCCGAGAACATAAAACAGTATTTAGTATATAGTATATAGTGAAGAAGAAAGGAAAAGAGAAAAGAAGAATTAGGAATCCAGAAGTCAGAAGCCAGGAGCCAGAAGGTAGGATAAAACACAGTGATAAGTGACGAGTTATGAGTAATTAGTAATAAGATACAAGGTGCAAGTTGCATGCAAGATAACCGTGACATAAAATATAATAAATCAAAAACTTAAAACTGATTTTCTTATCTAAGAACCAAAAACCATAAACTAATAACTTGTATTAATGCTAACGACTATTTACTATTCACTAACAACTAATTTAACTGGTAAACCGGGTAACCGGGTAACTAAATTGACTGGCAAACTAATCCTAATTGGTCAATTGGTCAATCGGTGAATTGGTGAATTAATTTTAACTGGTTAACTATATTAAGGGAGGCACAATAGAAGTGGAAGATTTAAAAACAAAAATCGCAGAAAGTGCAGAATTCATTAATCGGAAAAGTAAGATCAAGCCAAAAATAGCTATTATTTTGGGAACAGGATTAGGAAGACTGGCAGAAGATATTGAAGAAAAAGAAATTATCCCTTATAGTGAAATTCCTAATTTCCCCGTATCTACAGTTCAAAGCCATAGTGGTAACCTGGTTTTGGGAAAGTTGGGTAATAAAGAAGTAGTAGCCATGCAGGGTAGATTTCATTATTATGAAGGTTACAGCCCAAAAGAGGTCACCTTTCCGGTAAGGGTGATGAAAAAATTAGGTGCAGCTATAATTATTATTTCCAATGCAGCAGGCGGGATGAACCGTTTCTTTAAGAGAGGGGATTTAATGCTTATTACTGATCATATAAATCTGTTTGGAGATAATCCTTTAATTGGTCCCAATGATGAAGAATTAGGACCAAGATTTCCAGATATGTCTGAAGCTTATAACTATAAACTTATCGAGTTAGCTAAGAAAGTAGCTTTAAAAGAAAAAATAAAGGTGCAAGAATAATGATGGAAAAATTTTTTCA
>ASPA01000074.1 GCA_000405605.1 Atribacteria bacterium SCGC AAA255-G05 | reverse complement strand
CAGACTTTCTATGTGTCCAGCTAATCGGGTACAGGTCAGTAACATTTAATCGGTACATCTTTTGCTTTGATTAAATCTTTTTCGATCCTTAGTTCTTTTATAATATTTTTCTCGATATACGGATCTATCTTTCGATTAATTGTTTTTCTTTCATATTGAATAGAAAAGTTATCTGGATCTTTGCGATATTTTGCCAGTAATTCAAAGAATCTGCTTCTTTTAATTTTAAGCATTTGCAAGATATAATTAAGTTTGATTTCTTTTTTTGAATATTTTTCAAAAAGTGATTTAACCTGATCATCAGTAAAGTTTTTGTGTAATTGATTGGACATAATTTAGAACCTCTTTTCTCTTTAGAATTTAGTTCTAAATTATACCTTTTTACTGTTTTTGGGTAGTCCACTTTTATCTTTTATTTGACATATTAAAATTTTCCTTGACATAGTATAAAATTATAGGTAAAATATAAAAAAACAGAACGATGTTCATATAAAAACATAACATTGTTCTACAAAAAATAAAATTATTATTTAATACTAAAGTAAACAATATTAAATTATATGAATTGATTTTTTTTTCGAAAATTGAAGGAAGAGATTAAAGATTGAGATAAATGAGCTTAAAAAGTTATTTTTTTACTAGAAATAACAAATAATGAAAAGGAGAAAAATTGGATCTATAGAGTATGTCTTACAAGTTCTCGGATTGTTTAATTTAAAAATTCGAGTGGGGATTAGATGAAGCAAGTAAAGTTCTAAACATTTATAGTATTTATATAGAGAGCATATATTATCATAAAAAGAATAAGAAGCAACAAAATAAAAAAATTGAAAAGATTTAAATATACTAAAATGTTTAATAAACATAATATAATATAACATTTTGCTAGTAGGAGATATAATTTTTGTAATCATATAGCAGATCTATATTGAAGAATATAAACTAGTTTTTTTAAATAATCTAAAATGGAGGTCAAAAAAATAAAATGTATTTTATTGATTCGCACACTCATTTAAGAAGTCTAACATGGCAAAATTTGGAGGAAATGTATTTAACTGGGATTAGAGAGATTATCTCACCGGTTCATTTTGATGCAGCAAAACCAATAGATAATATAGTAATTATAGAAACTTGGGAATATTTGGTTGAAACCCATTTTGCGAGAGCAAAAAGTAATTTTATAAAACCTCATGCAATGATAGGAATAAGTATGGTGGGTGCCCCCAAAGATAACCCGGAGATGCTTTATAAAATCCTTCCTGATTATTTAAGTAGAGCAGAAACTGTTGCTATCGGTGAGATTGGTTTTGAACCAAATTCAAGGACTAACAATAATATAGATTTTCAAGAAAGTCTCATTAGAAATCAACTAGAAATCGCAAAGAAAATGAATATTCCAGTTGTATTTCATGTCCCGAACCCTCCTGAATTTAAGAAAAAATTTACTGATAGAACATTATCTATTTGTAAAGAACACAATATGATGATGGCTAATGTATTAATTGATCATTGTTCTGAAGTAAATATAAAAACCGTTTTGGATTCAGGCGCTTATGTGGGTATATCTGTCCAACCTTTTCGAAAAATGACTCCAGAAATGGCAGCCAAAATAATAAAAAACTATGGTTATGATAGAATCATGCTTAATAGTGATTTTGGTTCTTTGCCCTCAGATCATTTGGCTGTTCCAAAGACTGCGTTTTCTTTAAAAAGATTAGGTTGCAAAGATGAAGAAATTGAGAGAGTATGCTGTTATAATGCTAGGGAATTCTACAAACTATAATTTGTCTAAATCTATACGTAGGGGGTGGTGTAAAAGAAGGAAAAGTATAACATTTTTGAAGAAATATAGTTAAAAAATTTTTTAGGAGGAGAAAATTATGAATAAGTTATTAAATAAAATAACTTTAATAAGTTTTGTTTTGATCCTTGTGTTAGTTTTATCTAATTTTGCTTTTGCAGACACTAAGGATGTTGTTAAAGTAAGGATAGCCCATCTATTTGCAGAAGATAGTTCTATAGGACAGACTATGAATTGGATCGCAAATGAATTAGAAAAGAGAAGTGATGGACGTATTCAGTGTGAAACGTTTCCTGGTGCAGTTGCTGGAGGAGAAAAGGAAAATATTGAAGATTTATTAACTGGTAATTTGGAAATATGTGGAGGGGCAGGAAGCTATTATTACCAATATGTTCCTGAAGTAAATATTGAGGAATTACCTTTATATGATTGGGCAAGTCAAGAGCAAGCTAATAGAATTCTTCATGGGTATTGGGATAAAATAGTCGAAGTGTCAGCGAAAAAAGGATTTTACCCTCTTGCGTTAAATGTAAGAGAGTTTTTTGGAGTTTGGACTAGGAATCCGATCAAATCGCTAAAAGAAATTAAGGGTATGAAATTTAGATCAGTACCTGCAGATTTTTGGATAGAAGTAACTAAGCTGTATGGTGCAATACCCAATCCAATGCCTATGTCTGATTCATATATGGCTTATAAAACAGGGGTTTGTGATGGCGGTGTAGGTCCTATTGGACCATGGGTTGGCGTAGGCGTACATGAAGTTTTGAAATGCTTTACGGATACGAGATTAGTATTATGCCGAAGCCTTGTGCTTACTTCAAAAAAATGGATAGATAGCCTTCCGGAAGATCTTCGTAGTATAGTTGAAGAAGTATGTCTAGACAGTGAACAGGTTAATCTAAAATTTTTAGAAGAATATCAAAAGAAAGACAGAGAAAAAATGAAGGCAGAAGGGGTAACAATTATAGAATATGATCAAATTGATAAACAAGAATTAAAAGATTTAATCGAAAGGGGATACACTTTTAGGGACGAATTTATGAGAGCAAAGGGACCAGAGGTGTTTAAATTCTACCAAGATTGGTTAAAGTATGTGGAAGCTGAAAAAGCTAAAGATACTGTTAAATGATGATTTCTAGAATTGTATACCGTTTTTTATGTTGTTAAATGTAAAAATAATAAATTGTGGGAAAATAATATTATTATTTTCCCACAATTTATTAAAAATTAAAAAATTAAGGAAACCCAAAAATAAAAATGAATAAATTTCGTGGTGCTTATAAAAAAGTTACAGAGATTATAGTAGAAACTTTCTCAATTTTTCTTTTTGCTATAGTAGTATTAAGTCAATTTTATAATATTTTTTCTAGATATACAAAAATTGGTAGACCTGTGATGTGGGTTGAAGAATTTACAAGATATTCTTTTATATGGATTGCATTTCTTATGTGGCATTTAGCTCAAAGAAAAGGTACACATTTTGTTGTTGATATTTTCCCAAATAAGTTATCAGGTAAACCAAAATACTTTATAGAAATTTTTGTAAGCTTAGCTATAATATTTTTTGCTTCTTTTGCAATCTATAGTTCATGGTTATTTATTCCTACTACAATGCTTTATAACGCTCAATCTTTTCGAAAAATACCCATGGGCATTTTTTATATGGTTATACCAATTGGTATGGTAATGCTTGTAATAGAAGAAATATTAATTCTGTTTGATAAATTAAAAAATACTACAAGGTAGATGGAGGTATCATCAATTAACATGATTATTTTTTTATTTATAATAATGCTCGTATTAGTTTTTTTAGGCGTATCTATAGTTTACAGTATTGGAATTTCTTCAACTATAATTCTATTATTTCAAGGTAGTAATTCTCTTGCTTTATTATCATCAAGAATGTTTAAAGGCATAGATTCTTTCACTCTTAGTGCTATTCCATTTTTTTTATTATCTGCTGAACTATTAACTCAGGGGGGATTAATAAAAAAGCTTATTTCTTTTGTTGATGCTTTGATTGGTCATTTAAAGGGGGGATTAGCACACGTAAATATTGTAGTAAGCATGCTTTTTGCTGGGATACAAGCTTCCTGCACCGCAGATAGTGCAGCTATTGGAGGGGCATTAATTCCTGCTATGATTGAAGATGGTTATGATAAAGATATAAGCGTTGTTGTAACTGCTACTTCTTCATGTTTGGGTCCAATAATACCTCCAAGCATCTTAATGGTCTTATATGGCTTTTTAACGAATACTTCGGTTGGAAAATTGTTTTTGGGAGGGGTGATACCAGGACTTATTTTAGGTTTTTCATTAATGGGCGTAACTCATTTTTGGGTAGTAAAAAGAAAATATAAACGTCATAGAGAAAAAAGGAGTTCTTTGAGGGAGATTGCAAAAACTAGTTATCAAACCTCACCAGCTTTAATAGTCCCAATTATTATAATAGGAGGACTTGTTTTTGGAATAGTAACTCCTACTGAGGCAGGAGTTTTAGCAACGCTGGCAGCTTTAATTGTTGGGGGTATTGTTTATCGTGAGTTAAATATTCAAAGAATAATAAATTCTCTTAGGAATTCTTTATATACTGTGACAGTTATATTTTGTTTAATATCAGCATCAACCGTATTTGCGGAAGTATTAACGAGAGATTTATTTTCTCAAAAATTGCTTAATGCAATATTTTTAATCACACATAAACCTACAGGTGTTTTAGCTTTAATGGCCTTATTTATTTTCTTTTTGGGGATGGCGATTGATACTACACCATTATTGATAATGTTGGCATCACCATTATATAAAGCAGGAATGATGGTTGGTCTTGACCCCATTCATTTAGGAGTTGTATTGGTAATGGCATCATTAATTGGGACAGTGAGCCCTCCGGTTTCTGTATTACTCTGTCTTGATAGTGGGATTGCTAAAATACCCGTAAGTGAAACTTATAGGATTGTTTGGTCATATTTATTAGTTATGTTAGGTGTTGTTTTTCTCTGTATATTAGTTCCGGAAACCATTACTTGGTTACCTAATATTATGAAATATTAAGATCGTGTAATATGCAGAAAAACTCCACTTTCTTCTTTCCAGAAGGAAATGTTGCCAATATATCTAACCGTCAATCAGGATTATTTTTTTATGGATTTTCTTTGCAAAAACGAAATTTCTAATCATCCGCTAAAAACAGAGGAAAAAGGTAAAAAATCTAAAAATACTTTTAAAACTCGCTAACTATAATTGTTTTAGAACTGGAGGGCAGATTAAAAAGGGGTGTTCCTGGAAACCTTTGGTAGATAAAGATTTTTAAATTTCGTGAGGGACGCTAATAATAAAAAGCAGGAGGTCTAAAAATGAATTTAGACAGATTTAAAGATTTAATGTGTGGGCCTATTGTAGTTGTATTTACTCCCTTTGATGAAAAAGGTACTTCTATAGATGAAGAAGAACTTAGAAAAAATGTACGTTATATGATTGATAATGGTATACAAAATTATAGTGGCGTTTTGATTGCTGGAGGAAGTGTGGGAGATAGCTTTGTTTTATCATTAAAAGAAAGAAAAAGGTTATTTGAAATTGTAGTAGAGGAAGCTAACGGAGAAGTTCCTGTTGTTTGTGGTACTAATCATACTAGCACAAACATAGCCATTGAGTTAAGTAAATTTGCCGAAGAAATTGGAGCCGATGGTATTATGAATGCACCGCCATTTTATTATAAAACAATATCTGATAAAGCAGTATATGAACACTATAAAGCTATATCGGATCAAATAAATATCGGAATAATGCTTTATAACAATCCTGCTATGCTTGATAATGATTTATCTGTTGATCTTCTGCTAAAACTAAGTAAGTTAAAAAATGTATTGGCTATCAAAGAATCTACTCCATATAGAATAAAATATAAACAAGTTGTTGAAACTTTAGGAGATAAAATTGTTGTTATTAATGGAGCAGGAGAAGATACAGAACCAGATAGTTATAGAATGGGTACGAAAGGATTTATAACTGCCTATGGTAATTTTGTTCCGGGCTTATGTGTTGGAATTCATAAAGAAGCTTTAAACAACAATTATCAAAAGGTAGAGCAAATTATTAAAAGATTTAATCCTTTAAAAGATATAATTTATAGATATGTGAATGATGTTGGTCCTGAACAAGTTGGTAGAATATATAAGGAAATTGCTATTAGTCTGGGTTTCAAACTAGGAGGTACCAGGTTGCCTATTATTCCTGTTCCTCAGTATTATAAAGAAAAGATAAAAGAGGCTGTGGAAAAAAATGGTTTTTTAGAATATGTGAATAATACAAGATAGAATGAAAGAATACTTTTTATAAAATATTAAAAATAGTAATTAGAGGTGAGTAGTATTGAATTCAAGAAATTGTAATCTTTCAAAAGGCCGCTGAAAAACCTCAGGCAAAACGAACTTATCGGTATCAGCACAAAATTTATTAATCTTTTCTATGTCTATGCTAAGTCGCTCTTCAGGAATATGGACTTTATGAACCTTACTCCAATCACTTACCAAAGGTTCTTCTACTTCCCCTATTATGCCATCTTGTATATTGTTTCTAATACCACCCCACTCATCCCTATATTTACCAATTTTATATCTATCCCCTTTTATTGGAAGGGATTTCTTAAGAAATGATGGAGAATAAATGATATCATCAGGGTAAGATTTTTTAATTTCCTTTTATCGTTTTGTCTTGTTTATATTATATTATTAATTTTTATTATGGTTTTTTATGTGTACAGGTTCCTGAAGAATCGGGAAGGGGATCATAGCCTCCTGGATTAAAGGGGTGACAGCGTAATATTCTCCCCGCAGAAAGTTGTAAGCCTTTTAAAAGACCGTATTCTTTAAGGGCCTGTGCGGCATATTCGGAACAGGTAGGATAAAACCTACAGGTAGCAGGTTTTAAAGGGGATATGTATTTTTGATAAAAACTTATCAGTAAAATAATTATTTTATTCATAAAATCTCTAATGAAATTCTATTACTTTTTCTTTTCTTTAAGAAAGAGCATAGATTTTCTTTGTATTAGTTTAAATCTCCTGCTTTGCTGCTTTTTTTATTAAAACAGTTTCCCTTTATTAAAAAGACTTTCGAAGTCATGGCATATCTCAAAATAACCTGATTTCCTAATATTAATTTTAGCCAGCATAATTATATCATATCCTGGAGATAATTTCTTGTTTGTCAGTCGGAATGCTTCTCTTAACCGTCTCTTTATCTTGTTTCTAACTACTGCTTTGCCTGTCTCTTTTTTTATTATTATCCCAGGCCTATTAAAATTATAATCGTTCTTTAAAATAAATATTATTAAATTCTTGCCTTCGATTCTTCTGCCTTCCGAAAAAACTTTCTTAAATTCACTGGTTTTTGATAATTTTCTCTTTATCAAAATTCCTCTTCTATCTATAAAATTAATTATCCGGATACCGTAAGGCTTTTGCGTCCTTTTAAACGCCTTCTCTTTAATACCAAACGGCCGGCTTTAGTGCTCATTCTTTGGCGAAATCCATGTACTTTCAGTTTTTTTCTGGTGTTTGGTTGATAAGTCCGCTTCATTTAACTGGTTCTCTCCTTCTTTGTTAAAATGTAGAATTTAAAATTCAATGAAAATTATATCTTTAATGCACTCTAAATGTCAAGTCTAACGGGAGTAATATCGGGCATATAGTATCGAGTATCGAGTTAGGAAAGAGAAAAAGATATAAATGTGGAAAAATATTTTTGCTTAATAAAAATATTTTTGCTATTATAAGTACAAAATAAATTGCTTTTTTATCCGAGTTATCCACAGATGTTAATAAACTGTTAATAACTTCTTTGAGGCCTTTACTTTTAGCTGTTTAGCAATCTATAAAGAAAGTATTAAAGTTTATTTTTTTTAGAAAAATGTTAAAATTTAATAAAAAAACTCTTCTAAAGTTTTCCACAGCCAACTGTTAACTTTGGGGAAAATTCATAAAACCCTCATAACCTATAGGTTTTTGTAAATAATTTATAGTTTAATAACCATTTTTTACTCTATAAAACTTTTATAATCGGATTCAGACAAAAAAATATTTAATTGTACGAGAAGGTGTATATATATGGAGTTTGCAGAGATTGAAGAACTGTGGAATAAAATTTTAGAAATAATTAAAGAAGATTTGAGCCCCCAGGCCTATAATAGCTGGTTCAGCCAAACAAAAGCTGTAAAATTTGGTGAAAATAAGTTGATAATTTCTGCCCCCGGCGACTTTTGCAAAGACTGGTTAGAAAAACACTACACTGTCTTTATCAAAGATATTCTTAAAAGGACTCTTGGCTCAGATGATAATTTAAAAATAGAGTTTAGAACAGCCGAACAAAATTTTTCCACACCTACTCACTCTACCCCTAACCTTAAAAATAAAACAAAAAAACCAGAACCTTTTTTGAAAAACAATAAACTTACTTTAACTCCAAAATACACTTTTGATAGTTTCATTGTGGGGAACGGTAACCGCTTTGCCCACGCTGCCTGCCTTGCTGTAGCTCAATCTCCCTCTAAATCTTACAACCCTTTATTTGTATACGGAGGAGTAGGGCTGGGCAAAACTCATTTAATGCAGGCTATCGGTAGACATATTGCACAACAAAACGTCAAAACCAAAGTTTTGTATATCTCTTCAGAAAAATTCACTAACGAGATGATTGATTCTATAAGAGATGACCGCACTGTAGCCTTTCGTGATAAATACCGCAGTGTAGATGTTTTATTAATTGATGATATACAATTTTTGGCCGGGAAAGAAAGGACGCAAGAAGAATTTTTTCATACCTTTAATACTTTATATGATTCTAATAAACAGATAGTGATTACCAGCGACAGTCCCCCAAAAGATATTCCCACTTTAGAAAATCGCTTAATTTCTCGCTTTGAATGGGGATTAATAACTGACATCCAGCCTCCCGATTTAGAAACCCGTATTGCCATTTTGAGAAAAAAAGCCCAATCAGAAAATTTAAATGTGCCTTCCGAAGTAATTAATTTTATTGCCGAGAATATTACTTCTAATATTAGACAATTAGAAGGAGCTTTAACTAAATTAGTTGCTTTTTCTACTTTCACCAAAAAGGAATTATCTGTTTCTTTGGCCCAGGATATACTAAAAGATATTATCCCTTTAGAAAATAAAAAGGTTTCTATTGGTCAAATTCAAAAAACGGTCTCGGATTATTATAATATTAAAGTTAATTTTATGTTATCTAAAAAAAGGACTAAAGATGTTGTTTTAGCCAGGCAGGTAGCTGTTTATCTCTCCCGGGAATTAACCGATCTATCTTTAATTTCAATCGGGGGGTCTTTTGGTAGAAGAGACCATACCACCATTATTCATTCTTATAATAAAATTAAAGATAAAATTAAAAAAGATAAGAGTTTTAAAATTATTATAGATAATTTAACTTTAAATATTAAAAAAAATTAATTGTTAATAACCTTTTA
>ASPA01000073.1 GCA_000405605.1 Atribacteria bacterium SCGC AAA255-G05 | reverse complement strand
ATGCTTATTGTTTTAGGCATATTTTTTGTAGGACGTGTATGGTTTAGCGGTTTTCAGTCTATAGCTACTTACCTGGGTTTATTGTCAGCCGGTATTCCCGGAAGTTGCCTCAATAATGGTTATACCCGGTTTAAGCTTTCCTTCTTTTTCCGCCATTTCAATGATGTGTTTGGCTACTCTATCTTTAATACTTCCTCCGGGATTCAAGTGTTCAGCTTTAACAAATACATTTCCCGAAGACATCTTTTTTAATTGAATTAAAGGGATCTTTCCTATTGCATCCAGAACAGAATTTACCAGCATAAAACAAGCCTCCTTAAGCATCTTACAAATATTTTTAAAATAATTTCTTAATTAAGAATTATAACAAGATTAGTCAGGACTTGCAATAAAAATAATTATCCTATGCTCTCAATTATTTCTTTTAACTTCTTATCAATAGTACCATCGGGAAGTACATAATCAGGAGATACATAGCCCTCTTCTTCAAACTTTTTCTTTCTGATACAACCATTCCCACCATTCCAACAGTAATCCTCAATCCATTTCTTATCTAATAAACCTTTATCATAAGCTCTCTTCATTCCGGAAGTTTGATCATACCACCGACACCTATTACCCATGATTATCCCGCCTTTCTTTTTTAAAAGATTTTAGTTTACTAATTTTTGTCTTCTCGCTATTTAAAATACAATACTATTTTTATTTAACCAATAAGGACTTTTCACCTATTTCCCTTTTTACTAAAATATTTTTTTACCATTCTTTTTTGATTTATAAATGAAATAAAACTGTGTCAAAAAATTATCCTCTGTCACGGTTACAAGTTTTTAAACCAGTATTATAGTATAACATTTTTATCAATAAATGTAAGCCTGCAGAATATAGTATTTTTTCTTCTTTTATAAAGGCTTGCCTCAAAATTATTTTAAGACAAAAATTTTTATGAGAAATTATTTGATATTTCATCTACTAATAGCTATAATAATACTTGTATCGTTTAAGATAATCGAATTATTTAAAAAAGCAGAAAGGATGATAAAAATGAAAATACCACAAAAAATCCAAGAAATCATTAACCAGGATAAAGCATTCGCTTTTGGTACTGCCACATTAGATGGAATTCCTAATATAAATATGATTGCCGTTAAAAAAATCAAAGATGATGAAACAATATTATTAGCAGATAACTACTTTAGGAAGACATTTACCAATCTTCAAAAAAATGTTAAGGCGACTATTTTAACCAAAAGAGCGGAAGCTAAACTCTGGTATCAGCTTAAAGGAACTTGCAAATATGTCAATGAAGGTCCGGAATATGAAGAATTCAAACGATGGGTAAAATCGATTAAAGAGACACTTCCCGCAAGAGGAATGGTTATCTTCAAAGTAGAGGAAATCTATAACTGTATTACTGGTCCGGATGCGGGAAAACCAATCGAAGGATAAAATCAAGAAAAATCACTAATTTTCAATTAAAAAGTATATTAAATCCTTCTTTTTCACATCCATTTTCTCCTTTTAAAAAAGATGACCATAACAATCCCTATAATTAGCATCACTGATAAAATTAACGGGTAGGCCCAAACCCATTTAAGTTCTGGCATATACTGAAAATTCATGCCATAAACACCGGCGATAAAAGTCAAGGGAATAAATATAGTGGCAATAATGGTTAATACTTTCATAATTTCATTCATTTTGTTACTTACACTGGAAAGATAAACATCAAGAGTTCCTGAGATTACATCTCTTAAAGTCTCTACAGTGTCCATAACCTGAATGGTATGACCATATATATCTCTTAGATAAATATTGGTAGACTTATCAATAAGAACCGATTCTCCTTTTTCCAGGATACTAATTACTTCTCTTAAGGGCCAAACAGATTTACGTAAAAAAATTAACTCGCTTTTTAATTTATAAATTATTTGTAAGTTAGCTGGTACGGGATCTTTAATTACTTTAGCTTCTAGATCCTCGGTCTCCTCCCCTAGTTTTTCAAGTATGGTAAAATAATTATCAATTATGGCATCCATTAAGACATAAATAAGATAATCCGCTCTTGCCTTTCTTATACGCCCAATATTATTTCTAATTCTCTCTCTAATAGAATCAAAAACATCTCCTTCTCTTTCCTGAAAAGAGATAACATAATTCTTCCCAAAAATTAAACTCACCTGCTCAATCTTTATTTCATTATTCTCCTTATCATAGTAATGCATCTTTAAAATAATAAAAATATAATCTCCAAAATCTTTTATTTTGGGACGTTGATCGGTATCCACAATATCTTCCAAAATTAGGGGATGAAAATTGTAAATTTTCCCCAGCTCTTCTATAATCTTTTCCTCGTGTACACCATCAATATTTATCCAGGTTATGGTTGGTTTTTCTTTATAAGGGCAACATTCTTTAACCGTTTTTACTTCCTTCTCTTGAAACTGTTCTTCGTTATAATCAACAATGGTAATCTTGGTCTTTTCAGCTCTCTTATTTCCGATATGGACTATACTTCCCGGAGGAAGTCCTACCTTTTTTGACTTTTTCTTAACCAGTTTAGACAATGCAATTCACCTCGTTTTAATTTATATAAATATAATAACTAATAATTTACAATATTGGTTCGTGGATTTAATTAGGGTTAGTTATCCCAAGGGTAATTCTGATTCTTCGCTCTCAATTTCCTCTTCTGTTTTGTTTTCAGCCTCTTTTTGTAGACCGCTTTCCAGTTCCTGAATCTTCTTCTTCTGACTGGAAATTAATTTCATTCTCTTTATTTTTGAAGGTACCGAGACCAATAAGCTCATTATAACTCCTAAAGCGACAGTAATTAAAAGGACTAGCGCTAATGAGCTTTCAAATCTCCAGGTCAGGAAGCTTACCGTTATAGGAACTGCATTCTGAAGCGCAAAAA
Organism: Atribacteria bacterium SCGC AAA255-G05; assembly: GCA_000405605.1. Classification (GTDB taxonomy): domain Bacteria; phylum Atribacterota; class Phoenicimicrobiia; order Phoenicimicrobiales; family Phoenicimicrobiaceae; genus Sediminicultor. Next base: position 4,425 of record ASPA01000073.1, on the reverse strand, counting down.
CAACAGCCAGAATAGCCACAATAATAGCCACAATCAATTGTAACTGCATACAAATCTCACCCCTTTCTTTTAATTTCTTTTAATTTTAACTTTGTCAGGTAATGGTCCTTTGACAAAATTTTCTCCCTCAAGCTTGTTACTATAGAAACGCTGGGTAGGATAGGCGAAATCTATATCGTAATTCCGGGTGAATTCTTTTAAGATATCTTCCCAAATTACCTGCTCGCTGTCCCGACGACGTTGAGGTTCACAAAGATAACGTATTGTTAACAAGACTCCGCTATCCTGCACACTGGTATAAACAATGGGAGTAAGTTTAGAATATAATATCATAAATTTTTTACTGGCTTCTTTTACTCTCTTCTCAGCTGCTTTGCTTAATTGTTCAGCATCCTTATCGGCAATTTTCTGTAATATTTTTTTGGCTTTTTTCCAATTACTTTCGAAAGTTATCAGGACAGGAATTTCATTCCAGATATACTGAAATCCTTTGCTATAATTTGCCAGCGCTTCATTCAACACCATGCCGTTAGGAATATGGATAATTCGACCAGTACTCTGGTCGGCATTTACCCAATTACCGATTTCCAAAAGAGTAAATTGGAAAACCCGGGTATCGATAACATCCCCGGCATGATTCCCAATCTGAATCCGGTCTCCCACAGAAAAAGGTCTCCGGCTTATAATAAAAAGCCAGCCTGCGAAATTTGAAACTACATCTTTTAAGGCAATGGCTATACCGGCTGACAATAAACCCAGGTAAGTAGCTATAGACTGAAAACCGCTAAACCATACACGTCCTACAAAAAATATGCCTAAAACAATAAGCATATAACCTGATGTTTTTCTCCAGCTGTAACGAGTGCGTACATTTTCAGTTTTGCGCGAAACAATCTTGACAACCAAAGAGTAAAGAATCCAGAGAATTAAGCCTATAATCAGCGAAGCAAACATCTTGACTTGTACCTCGGGACTCAATCCCAGAGCTTTCTGTACCCAATCCATTAAATTTTTCATATTTAGTTTATCCTCTTCTTAATTTTAAATAATAATTCTTTCTCTCTGCAATTTTATCTAATATTGAGTGGAGAACCTTAGATTTGCCTTTAATTTCTAAACCAATCGAATCTTTCTTGGCCTTAGTCAGTGCCTCCTCTAATTCTTCAATCTCTAACGCTGTTGCGGCAATACAATAATAACTTTTAGAGCGTCCTTCGTTAAATTCATGTAACATCTCTTTTAAAAAGTCTTCTCTTTTTTTCTGTATCTTTTCAAACTCATGAACTCCATTCTTCTGAATAAAAGTAATATTATCTTCCAATTTCTGATAACAAATAAAAGAATCAACCCGTTTGCTAGATTCTCTGTGCTTTCTCCATTTTTCACAGGTTTCATTTTCTTTACATTGCCAACAAAATTCAACTCCCTTGTTCTTTACCGCACAAGTTATAAAAGGACAGCCAGCAGACATTCTAAATTCACTCTTACATCCTCCACATCTGCTTTTACTTTCGGTGTGATAACGGGGGCAAAGTCTGCAAGAAAGGCCACAGATTCCGATCTCTGGATATTTGATTTGCACATTTAACTTTTTTGTCATATTCTTTACTTTTCTTGTTTTCAAGAAACTCTTTTATCTTTATCCTCTTTATCTTATAACTTCTACGATGTCAGTGGGCATTATATCTGCATTGGAAAATTTAGTTGTAACCAGAGCTATAGAAAGTTTTTCTTTAACCGTCATTATCCTTGCCTGAGCGATTAAATCTAATTCTCTATCCAGGACTTCGTTGGTTTTAGGATCTAATATGACTTCCCCTTCCTGGAAGATTTTTATTTCATCTCCTACTTTGATGTTGGAATCTTCCCCAAGATTTATATACACTTTAGTTATTTCACCACTTGAAGTTGATTCTACTTTTACTACATATCCTTCTATAGGCAGGGAAGAGACTACCATTGCCTTACTATCTAACTTTGCCGCAAATTCCACTGCAGCTTGCAGGCATACATCCTCTATTGCAGAAAAAATATCAGTTACCGATTCCGAAGACAAGCCAAATCCTCCTGCCACAGGAATACGAATAGATACTCCGGATTTGGAAGTAGTTCCTTTTTTTACTTCAGAAAAAATAATCTCTCCGGTGGTCACATTGATAGCCCTTACTGTCATGGTTACTGAAGCAGATGATTTTTTTAGACTTACCGGCCCTAACTTAATTCCTCCTGATTTCTGGTAAAGTACACTGGTCACACTTCCGGTAACTATCAAATCTACACCAAGCATTTTTCCAATTTTAACTGCGGTTAAAGGGTCGACTCTTCCGGAGTAAGCTTGAAAATCTTGTTCTTTCAAGATGGCATCTAACTTAACCCTTTCGAATACCCGAAAGCTCTCAGTCTTTATTAAGGCATTTATCATTAAATCTGTCGCAGCCTTGGACAGCTCTGAATTAATACCCTAGATGTAACCCGGGGCAGTTGAATCAAATCCAATTACTGCTACCCTGGGCAGCTCTTCGGAAAATCCCAGACTCGAAATCGTTAAGACAATTATTAAAACCATTAAAGCTATTAAAGCTATATTTCTTCCCTTTCTCATTTTTGTAACCTCCAATTTTTTATTATTTTAAAATATCTTAAATAAAATTCTCTTTATAAGTTCTTTTTAAAAGCACAAAGATAATGCACATAATAAAAAAGTATTATTATATATATACTCTATATGATATTAAAATTCCTTCTTTTTTAAAAATATTTAAAAAAATTTATTTGAAACCTGACAGGGGACTTTTAGGGGTCAGGTCTTCACATTTGACATAAGTAAATCTTAAGGTAGATAATCAGGTAACTTATGTCAAATGTGAAGACCTGACCCCTAGCACCTGCAGAACCACCTGCTACACTTTGGGTAAATCCTTTAAGGCTTCTTCGATTTTTTCCTGGGGATAATTATAATCTTTTAATTTTCCGGCAAAGTAAGCTTCGTAAGCAGCCATATCCACATGACCATGTCCACTATGACCCAGTAGTATTGTTTTTGACTCTCCGGATTCTTTACATTTAAGTGCTTCATCGATAGTAGCCCTGATAGCATGATTGGTTTCCGGAGCACTAATAATCCCTTCATTTCTGGCAAAAGTCACTCCGGCTTCAAAAGTACCTAATTGATGTTCTGCCCGAGCTTCCACTAATCCCAATTTTAGTAGATGACAAATAATAGGAGCCATTCCGTGATACCTTAAACCGCCAGCGTGAACCGGTGGGGGAATAAAACCATGCCCCAGAGTAAACATTTTCATTAAAGGAGTGAGTCCGGCTACATCACCATAATCATACCCATAAGGACCCCTGGTTAAAGTTGGGCAGCTCGCCGGTTCAACATTTATTATTTTTAAATCAGGTTTTCGTCCTTCAATCTTATCTTTCACAAATGGTAAGAAAAGACCGGCGAAGTTTGACCCGCCTCCCACACATCCAATGATAATATCAGGATATTCATCAATCTGCTCCATAACCTTTTTTGTTTCCAACCCAATGATAGTCTGATGCAATAAAACATGATTTAACACGCTTCCCAGGGAATAATGGGTATCATCACGACCGACCGCTTCTTCTACCGCCTCACTGATAGCCAGACCAAGACTCCCCGGACAATCAGGATCTTTAGCCAACATATCTCTTCCGGCTTGAGTATCAGGAGAAGGACTGGGAATACAATTTCCTCCCCAGGTCTCCATCATTACCCGGCGATAAGGCTTTTGCATATAACTAATTTTGACCATATATACTTTAATCTCCAAACCAAAACAGGCACCGGCAAAAGATAAAGCACTACCCCATTGCCCCGCCCCCGTTTCTGTAGTAATCCGATTAATCCCTTCTTTTTTATTATAGTAAGCCTGGGCGACTGCCGTATTGGGTTTATGGCTTCCGGGAGGACTGGTTCCTTCATACTTATAGTAAATTTTAGCGGGAGTATCCAGTGCTTTCTCCAATCTCCAGGCCCGATGAAGAGTAGTCGGTCTCCATATTCGATAAATATCCTGCACTTCTTCGGGAATTTCGATATACCTCTCGGTACTCATTTCCTGTTTTATTAAAGCCATGGGAAATAAGGGAGCAAGGTCATCAGGTCCAATAGGTTTGCCTGTTCCCGGATGCAAAGGAGGTGGAAGCGGCTCTGGCAAATCGGCTAAAATATTATACCAGGATGTGGGCATTTCTTTTTCATTAAGAACAAATTTAAATCTTTTCATTTTTTTATTATCCTTTCATATTTAAAAATTTAATTTTAACTCAATTATCTTTTTTGCTCTTTTACAAATATCTCTTGCCCCCTGAGGGGCCAATTGAAAAATAAAAATATAAACATACCTAACCTCCTCTCTCTCTTCGTATCTCGTATATTAGCGTACAGCGTTT
>ASPA01000072.1 GCA_000405605.1 Atribacteria bacterium SCGC AAA255-G05 | reverse complement strand
TTGGCTTGGTATTATTTTTACAAGCCTTTCCGGGAACTCAAGGTATTTATGGCTTACTGGTTGGATTCTGGGTATTGATGAAAACGGGGATTCTTGGAGGATCACCCATTCCTATCACACTGGATCAGGGAATGCAAATATTTTTTGCCTGTATACCGGTAGGTGTGGTAGGCTTCTTTTCCGGATGGTATCAGGGAAAAACTGCTGCCGCAGCCATAGGTTTAGCTGCAAGGAATCCGGAAGGTATTGGAAAAGCAATAGTAATGGTTACTATGGTAGAAACCTATGCAGTATTCTCTTTATTAGCTTCTCTGTTACTTTTCAATGGAATAAATATATAAAAGGACGACTATTATATGACTATTAAAGATATAAGCGAAAAAATTATATCTGATGCAAAAATTCAAGCAGATAAAATTATTGCTAAGGCGGAAGATAACGCAAATAATATTAAAAATAAAGGTAGAAAAGAAGCAGATAATATAAAAAAGACCATATTATACAAGATCAACCAAGACGCTTCTTTAAAAAAGAGCAAAATATTAACTGAGGCGAATTTAGGAGTAAAGAAAACTATCCTATCAGAAAAGCAAAAAATTATGGAAGATGTTTTTGGTAATGCCCTGGAAAGCATTTTAAAATTAAGCAATAAAGAATATCAAAACTTTATAAAAAAATTGATATTAGATAATATTGAAAAAGGCGATGAAACTATCTTTATTGGGGATTCAGATAAAAATAGAATATCTAAAGATTTTATCGAAGATATAAACAAAGAAATAGAAGCCAAGGGCAAAAAGGATGAATTAAAATTATCTAATTCTTACCTTACGATAAAAGGTGGAATAATTATTGGGTCTGGCGCGATAAGAAAAAATGTTTCATTGGAATTACTATTAAAAAACGTTAGAGAAGAATCGGAAACGCAGGTAAGCAAAATATTATTTAATTAATCTGTTCACGATAATAATATTTATTATCCGATTTTAATGGGGAAAGGTTATTAATGTTTAAACACTTTACCGCAGATACTAATAATCAAGAAGAATATGCTTTTGCTAATGGAAGAATAAAGAAATTAGAAAAAGAATTATTAAATAATGAAATATTAGATAGAATGATAAAATCAAGCGATATCACTTCTGCTATAAAAATATTGACGGAAAGTGATTTAAATGATTATTCTTTTGATCTTAATAACCCTTCAAATTTTGAGGTTTCATTAAATCAAGAATTGTTACACACTTATAACATAATAAAAAGCATCTCTTTAGTTTCTACTTTTAATTTTCTTTATTTTACCTTTGCTTCCAAGTATGATTTTCATAATATCAAGATACTTATAAAATCGAAATATCTAAAAAAAGAATTTTCTAATGAATTGATTTCACCAATTAGTACTATAGATGTAGAAAAACTCAATTCAGCGATTAAAGACGAAAAATATGAAGATATTCCCGATTCTTTTGAGTTTCTAATTAAAAAAACATTTTCCGAGTATAGTAAATATAAAGACCCGGAGATAATAGATTTTGTTTTAGATAAAGAAAGATACATAATGATATTCAATAAAATTAGAGAAGTAGAAATAATTGAACTAGAAGAACTTTTTTTAAAAAGATTTATTAAAATAAATATAGATCTTAATAATATAATTAATTGCGTCAGAGCAAAGATAAGAGGGGAGAAAAAAGCTTTTACCAAAGAGTTCTTAATTCCCGAAGGTGATTTTAAAACGGAAAACTTAATAGAAATATACGATTCTCCTTTATCTTCCTGGTGTGAAAAACTTGTATATACCGATTATAAAGATACAATAGAACTGGGCATAAATTATTTTCAAAAGAATAATTCCTTAATGGAATTGGAAAAATTAAGAGATAATTTTATCCTAAATTTTTCAAAGATAGGAAAATACGTTACCTTTGGGATTGAACCGTTAGTAGGATTCATTACCGCCAAAGAGAACGACATAAAAAATATTAGAATAATATTATCGGGCAAGTTAAATAAATTATCTCCTGATCAAATCAAAGAAAGAGTACGTGATACTTATGTATAAAATTGCTTTAATGGGAAATAGAGAAACGATAATAGGTTTTAAATTGCTGGGTGTTTCTATATTTCCCGTAAAGAAAAAGGAAGAATCTGTAGAAATATTAAATAAATTAGTAAAAGAAGAATATGCGGTGATATTTATAACCGAAGAAATAGGCTGTCAAATAATTGAAGAAATAGAAATATTACAAAAAACATCTTTTACAAGTATAACCATAATACCAAGTAAATCGGAAAAGAAATATTTGGGATTAAAGATATTAAGAAATAATATTGAAAAAGCTATAGGAACAGATATATTATTTAGAAAAGAGGTAGAATAATGGAAACAGCGAAAATAACTAAAGTTGCCGGACCGGTAGTAGTAGCTAAAGGATTAAAAAATGCCAAAATGTACGATGTAGTAAAAGTCAGCAATCGCAAGTTGATTGGTGAAATAATTGAACTAAATAAAGATTTAGCAACTATACAGGTTTACGAGGAAACTTCAGGAGTTGGCCCCGGAGAACCTGTTTTTTCTACTGATATGCCACTAAGCGTGGAATTAGGCCCCGGTCTTATCTCATCCATTTATGATGGTATTCAAAGACCTCTGGATGTATTAAAAGCAAGCAGCGGAGAATTTATTACTAGAGGAGCAGAAGCGGATGCTATTGATAGAAAAAAGAAATGGGATTTTGAGCCAATTTTAAAAAAGGGAGATAAAGTAATATCCGGTGATATCATAGGCACTGTCCAGGAAAGTAGTATTGTTAAACATAAAATTATGGTTCCTTACAGAATTCAAGGTGAAATTAAAGAAATATATAAAGATAAATTTACGGTTACAGATACTATTGCCCTAATAGAAGACCAGGAAGGTTCGATTCACGAGATTAAAATGTTGCAAAAATGGCCGGTAAGAGGATCAAGGCCATATAAGAAAAAATTGCCTCCTATTGAACCGTTAATTACCGGACAAAGGGTAATTGATACATTTTTCCCTGTAACTAAAGGGGGAACTGCCTGTATACCGGGTCCTTTCGGTAGTGGAAAGACCGTAGTACAACATCAGATATCCAAATGGTGCGATGCAGAAATTATTCTCTTTATCGGATGTGGCGAAAGAGGTAATGAAATGACCGATGTTTTGCTTGAATTTCCGGAATTAATCGATCCTAATTCCGGAAAACCATTAATGGAAAGAACTATCTTGATTGCCAATACTTCAAATATGCCGGTAGCCGCCCGTGAGGCCTCTGTATATACCGGTATAACTATTGCGGAATATTATCGAGATATGGGATATAATGTTGCGCTTATTGCTGATTCAACTTCTCGTTGGGCGGAAGCAATGCGTGAAATATCAGGCCGGTTAGAAGAAATGCCAGGAGAAGAAGGATTTCCTGCTTATTTAGGTACCAGAATTGCAAGTTTTTACGAAAGGTCAGGAAGAGTAAAATGTCTGGGTAGTGATGATAGAGAAGCAACATTAAGTATTGTCGGTGCGGTATCTCCACCGGGAGGAGATTTATCCGAGCCGGTTACCCAAAACACTTTACGTACTGTTCAAGTTTTCTGGAGCTTACAAGATAAGTTAGCTTACAAAAGGCATTTTCCCGCAATAGATTGGTTAACCAGTTATTCCCTTTACCTGTCCGGGCTATCTGAATATTATAAAAAAGAGATCGGTGAAGAATATATAGAAACCCGTGATAAATCTATGGCACTACTTCAGGAGGAAGCAGAATTAGAAGAGATTGTAAGATTAGTAGGTATTGATGCATTATCAACTCATGAGAAGCTAATATTAGAAACAGCAAGATCTATCCGGGAGGATTTTCTACTTCAAAATGCCTTTGATGTAACAGATTCCTATAGTTCTATAAAAAAGCAATTTCTTATTTTAAGATTAATTATAATGTTTCACGAAAATGCTGAAAAAGTAATTAAAAATGGTGTGACTATTGAAAAATTATATGCTTTACCAGTCAAAGCAAAAATAATTAGAGCTAAACTTATAGAAGAAAAGAACCTAAAAATATTTAGTGAAATTGAAAAAGAAATAGTATCCCAAATTAGTTCAACAACCGATTAAGGGGAAGGAGATAATATAGCAAAGATGATTAAAGAATATTTAACTATATCCGAAGTATCCGGGCCATTAATAATAGTAGAAAAAACAATCGATGTAAAATATCAGGAATTAGTTGAAATAGAACTATCTTCCGGAGAAATAAGAAGAGGACAGGTGCTTGAAATAACTGAAGATAAGGCAGTTGTCCAGGTATTTGAAGGGACAACAGGAATTAATATTTCAAATACTAAAATTCGTTTTTTAGGCAAGGTAATAGAGTTACCTCTCTCTATGGATGTTTTGGGAAGAATATTTGATGGCTCGGGAAGACCTATAGACGATGGTCCTCAAATTATTGCAGAAAAAAAATTAGATATAAATGGAAATCCACTTAATCCTTATGCTCGAGATTATCCTAACGATTTTATACAAACCGGTATTTCATCCATTGATGTGTTAAATACTTTGGTCAGGGGACAAAAGCTGCCCATCTTTTCCGGTTCAGGATTACCCCATGCAAGACTTGCTTCCCAAATCGCACGACAGGCAAAAGTATTAGGAAAAGAGGAGAAATTTGCCGTTGTATTTGCCGCTATGGGAATTACTTTTGAAGAAGCAAATTTTTTTATAAGTGATTTTAGAAGAACCGGAGCGATAGAAAAGAGTGTTATGTTTGTTAATTTAGCTGATAACCCGGCGGTAGAAAGAATTATAACTCCCCGAATGGCTCTAACCTGTGCCGAGTATTTAGCATTTGAAAAAGATATGCATGTACTGGTAATACTTACTGATATGACCAATTATTGTGAAGCTTTAAGAGAAGTTTCTGCAGCCCGAAAAGAAGTTCCCGGCAGACGTGGTTATCCCGGTTATTTATACACAGATTTAGCTACTCTATACGAGAGAGCCGGAAGAATAAAAGATAAAAAAGGTTCAATAACTATGATACCGATATTAACTATGCCAGAAGATGATAAAACTCATCCCATACCAGATTTAACCGGTTATATTACAGAAGGGCAGATTATTTTATCAAGAGAATTACACCATAAAGGGATTTATCCTCCTATTAACGTATTACCTTCTTTATCTCGTTTGAAAGATAAAGGAATTGGGTTAAATAAGACGCGCGAAGACCATGCAAATGTTATGAATCAACTTTTTGCTTCCTATGCAAGAGGTAAGGAAGCTAAAGAATTAGCAGTTATTTTGGGAGATGCTGCCTTAACAGAGATAGATAAAAAATACGTTAAACTCTCAGATGAATTTGAGGAATATTTTGTTAAGCAGGGAGAAGATGAAAATAGAACTATTGAAGAAAGTTTAAATATCGGATGGAACCTATTAACAATTATTCCGAAAGTAGAATTAAAAAGAATAAAAGATGAATTTATAGAAAAATATTTACCAACGGATATAACCACGGAGGATAAAGATATTAATGTTGTTAAAGGTTAATCCAAATCGAATGGAGTTAATAAGATTAAAAAAGAGATTAATTGTCGCCAAGCGGGGATATAAACTCTTAAAAGATAAGAGAGATGCATTAATTCAAGTATTTGTTCGTTTAGCAAAAGAAAGTAACATGCTCAGGGAGGAATTAGAAGAAAAACTTCTGAAATGTTATGCTATTTTTTCTAACACCTCTTCTTTAATGAGCAAGTTGGCTTTAGAAGAAACCCTAATGTTTCCTAAAGCAAAGGTTAAGACGGAAGTTTCTTTCAAGAACGTAATGAGCGTAAATGTTCCCCAATACAAACTCAAATGCGAAGGAAGATATTATTCTTATGGGCTGGTTGATACCACTGCCGAGTTGGACAGTGCTTTAAGAAAATATCATGAAATATTGCCTTTAATGTTAAGAGTAGCCGAATTAGACAAATCACTAACTCTTTTAGCTAATGAGATTGAAAAAACCAGGCGAAGGGTTAATGCATTAGAATATGTAATAATTCCAGATTTGGAAGAAACAATAAAATTTATTACTATGAAATTAGACGAAATGGCCAGATCAAACACTTCGGCAATTATGAGAATTAAGGAAATTATAAGAGCATAAAAAACGGCGTAAATTACAAATACACCGTTTTTTTATTTATATCAAATTATTCTGTCATTGCGAAACACTATGACTTTGTCAAGCACTTTTTAAATACATTGGATGTATTGATCGATGTTCTTTGATATACCGGGTATTATTCCGGATCATAGCACAGGCCACCTTAAGGAGTTTATTGGCAATATTATTTAAGACTAAAGACTTGGCCTTACCTTGGGCGAGTTTACGCAAATAATAACATCTAAAGGTAACATCATGGGTAGCCACTGATTGGGCAGCCAGCCGTAAGAGTTTACGACTAGGCCCAGGTCCGAAGTGGCGAATTTTAGCCTTCTTAAATACTGAAGTCCCACTTTGATGTTGATAGGGTACGATACCAACAAAAGAGGCCAATCGCTTAGAGTTTTGAATTTTGGTAAAGTTCTCGGTAATAACTAAAAGATGGGTTGCCAGGAGCATCCCGTAACCGGGGATGCTTTTCAGGTAGTCGGCTTTTTGTAAGATCTGGGGATCTTGTTTAATCAACTTGGCCAGTTCCTTATCAATCCGGGAAATCTGTTTTTCAATCTGGGCCAAGGTCTCCTGATGGGCTTTTTTGATGAGTGCCACCTGGACTCTCTGTTTGCTATAGGCCTGCATGGCATTCTTTAAGGCAACTTTCTGTTTGGTAAACTGTTCCCGGACACTCAGTAATTGCCGGATCTTTTCCAGGATCTCATCTCTGGGCTGCCAGGAGGTAAGCTCATCCTGGAAGCGATAAGCATATTCGGCAATCTGTTTGCTGTCTACCGGGTCGGTCTTATGACCGATCGGGTCAAAGGCACGTTTGACCTTAAGTGGGGGTTCGACGCTTACCGGAAAACCCGCAAATAAAAGATAGTAGGCTATGGCTTGAGAATAGACACCTGTGGCTTCCATACAGATACGGCTGTTTGTCTTATCGATATGATGTTCTTTCAGCCATAAGAGGAGCAGGTTAAAGCCCTCCGGATTGTTGGGAATTGCTTCCTTGGTCACAATCGGTTGGTCTGGGGTCTTGTAGATACTGGCAGCAAAATCAGCTTCCGCTATATCAAGGCCGATAAAAAATAAGTTCTTTTTCATGATAAATATTCCTTTCTTGGGCCGAATAAACGATGATATGAGCTCACTCCATTAATAATCGCTTTTTTAGCAACGGAAACACTATTTAGCTTTAATCATCAAGAAGGCTGGGTCTTATTCGCAATATAAGTCTTTCTTTTGAGGAAACTTAGACTTGTTCAGCCTTCTTTATTCAGTCCTTGGTTTAATTTAAAAAACGTTAATTTATTTTAATATATTCCTAGTTAATAGTCTAATGGAGGAGTGAAGCGACGAAGCAATCCCAAGTCATTGTAATTTTATTAAAAAAACGCTCTATTAAATCTATAAATTTATTTTAAAGGGATGATAATGAAGATTGGAATACTTTCTGATATTCATAGTAATTCTGAAGCAATAAATAGTGTTTTAAAAAACATTAAAAGGGTTGATGAATTTATTTGTTTGGGAGATATTGTCGGTTATGGTGCTGATCCCAATTATTGCATTGAAAAGGTAAAAGATTTAAACTGTAAATGTGTTGGAGGAAACCACGATTTTGCAGTTGTGGGAAAAGTAAATATAAATTATTTTAATTACGCTGCGAGGGCTGCAATATTATGGACTTCTCGCCAATTAAAAAAAGATAACATTAATTTTTTATTAAGCCTGAACAAAAAGATTGAACTTAAAAATAAAGTCTTTGCAGTTCATGGCAGTCCTCAAGACCCAATATTAGAATACATTTTAGATAAAAATACCGCAAGTTTAATCTTCAGTAAATTTAATTTTAAAATATGTTTTGTAGGTCATTCCCATTTAGCAGGATGTTTTTCTCTTGATGAAAATAATAATCAAATAGATTATATAAATTATAGAAATGGTGGGCGTATTGAAATTAGCAAGAATAAAAGGTATATTATTAATTGTGGGAGTGTTGGTCAACCCCGTGACGGTAATCCAAAGGCAAGCTATGGAATTTATGACCTGAAATACGGAATTGTTAATATTTATCGCGTTTCCTACCCGATTCATCTAACCCAAGATAAAATAATTAATGCCGGACTACCCAAAAGTTTAGCTGATAGGCTAAGTTATGGTAGATAGATTATATGTGTGCCCGTGGCTCAATTGGATAGAGCGGCGGCCTCCGGAGCCGTAGATTGGAGGTTCAAGTCCTCTCGGGCACACCAACCATTTATTGTATCCCTTACGTTGTCATTCCCACGAAAGAGGCTGTGTCACAATTACCTCGTTCGCGTACAGCAAACGAATTAAAAAATATTAATAAAAATCAAATAAAACCCTTATTTTACAAGACTTTCAACTGATTTTATGCTATAATATTAGCGTAATAATCATCCAAGAAAGGAAACATTTATTATGGCTTATCGTTATGGCAATCGTAAGCAAATAAACCTCTTCCCGGAAAGTATGGAAGACTATATAGCCCCTGATGATCCGGTACGTGCCTATGATGCCTTCGTAGAAGCACTTGATTTCAGAGACTTAGGAATTACCCTTGATCCTAATAAGGTAGGTAATTCCGAATATCATCCTCGGGCTATGTTAAAACTATTAGTCTACGGATACTCCTACGGTATCCGCAGCTCCCGAAAACTAGAAAGAGCTACCCATCACAACCTCTCCTTTATCTGGCTTACCTCCGGCCTAAAGCCAGACCATAAGACTATCGCCGAATTCCGGAGAAAGAATAAAGAGGCTTTAGCCCAAGTTCTAAAACAGTGTGCCAAAATATGTATCAAGTTAAACCTTATAGAAGGCAATACCCTCTTTTTAGATGGTACTAAAATAAGAGCCAATGCCTCAATCAATAATACCTGGACTAAGAAAAAAGCCCAAAAAGCCTTAAAGCATATCGATGAGCGTATCTCTGATATCCTCACCCAATGTGATGCTATTGATGAGGCCGAACAAGGTTCTTTAGTTTCCATGGATGAAGAGTTAAAAGACCAAAAGACCTTAAAGTCCAAGATTAAAGGTATCCTGCAAGAATTAAAAGAAGAAGAATCCTTTAATACCACTGACCCCGAGTGTACCAGCATAAAAAAGGGAAAGAACTTTTATGCCGGCTTTAACTTCCAGAGTACAGTAGATAAAAAGAAAGGCCTCATCTTATCTGTCGATGTAGTAAGCGAGAATAATGACCTTAATCAGTTTGCTTCCCAGATTAATCAAGCTAACCATACCTTGGGTAAAAAGTGCGAGGTAGCAGTAGCTGATTGTGGTTATGCCTCAACCAACCAGTTAGAGAAAATAGATA
>ASPA01000071.1 GCA_000405605.1 Atribacteria bacterium SCGC AAA255-G05 | reverse complement strand
GTAGTTGCTAAAGGGTGGCCCGTAAACAATGTAAGGATTAATAAGACAAATAATAATAAAACAATTAATTCAATACCCATTTATGTTTTCCTTCCTTCCATTAAAAAGATAATCTTACGTATAATAACAGCTATACCCTGAATTAAAAGCAAAAATCCAGTAATTGGAACAATAGTTTTTATTGGATATAGGGGGGGGGGAGCCCATGCACTCCAACTGTGTTCTGTGGTAATCCAAGAGTTAAGAGAAAATTTTGTGCCATAGATCAAAAGAACTAAACTGAACATGCAATAAAACAAAATATAAGTGATAATGTCAATAATTGCTTTTGATTTTGGGGATATATAATTTTTTAAGAGATCAATAGTAACATGTTTATCTTTTAATGTAACATAACCTATAGCAAGCATAAAAAAAGCCCCACCTAAAAAGGTTGATGTCTCTAATGCCCATATATGAGGACTATTAAAAAAATACCTAGATATTGTTTCAAAAACAACTACTATTGTTAAAGCAACTACTAACCACTTAGATATACTAAACACCCAATAATTAATTTTGTCAATAATATATACAATCTTTGTTAATAATTTCATTTTCAGATATTCCTCTCAAATTTTTAATAAATATAATATTTTATTGTATTAAGGCTTGATAACACCATATTTATTTTATACAAATTTATTTCACCTTAAAAAACCACCTTCTTAGAAGGCGGTAATGGTTAAATGGTTTCACCTTTAAAGAATGTACTATAGATGAGGTTCTTAAAGCCACCTGCTTAGCGGGTGGGTTGTTTACTTATCTTTTAGTTAAAAACTATATCAATCATATAATAACTTTTTAGAATATTATCTTTTTGATTAATTTTACCTCATTACACTCAAGCACCATGGGAATATATTTATAATAATTAAGCAATATTTTGTGTTCTATAACTAAGTTAGCACATGGCTCAACAATATTCATAAATTATATTTAATAATAAACCGCAACGTCTTTTTTTCTATAAGTATTTAATATTTTTAAACGAAATTATCTTATTCCCCAGACATAGAGTCATAAGCTTCCTATATTTAGAAGGAAGCTTATGACTCTCATGGTTTTAATAATTATATTTGGCTGCTTTTCCTAATTTAAATCTGGATAGTATTCACTTTTCATGTTTTCACCAAAGCCCCATCTGTCTTCCATCCCACGCCACGTAGAAAAATCTTTTAAATATTTATAATAAGATTTAGCAATCTTTTCGAACATTGGATCTTTTTTTGCATTTTCTTCAACATATTCTTTTACGAGTTTATAAATTTTCGTTATTGTTGCATCATCTAATTTTGTAATTATAGTGCCATCTTTTATAAAGTTGTCAGTGGCTTCAATATTTTCATATTCCCATTTTTCATATGTCCAGCCATTGGTTTCATGGGCAGCTATTTTAAATATTTCCTTAAAATCCTCTGGAAGTGAATTCCAACTATCCATATTAATCATCCAACCACCGGCCCACATTGTTTGATGCCACCCAGGCAAGCACCAATATTTAGTAATTTCGTTAAATCCCATTTTCCAGTCACAGCTTGGTCCAGAAAACTCAGCTGCATCTATAGTACCTCTTTCTAATGCAGTATAAATCTCGCCGCCAGCTAAAGTAACTGGAGTACCGCCTAGTTCTTTAAATATGTAATTTGGTAAACTTCCTCCACCGATACGAGCTTTTATTCCTTTAAAATCTTTCTCGTTTCTCAATGGTTTGTTACTACGTAGACCACTTTCCATACCTGATCTACCTACTGGGAAATACATCATGTCATATTTTCCATAAATTTCTCTTAATAATTCTAAACCTCCACCTTGATAAAGCCACAATTGCATGTCATTCGAACTCATACCTGTAGGGGAAGAGAAAAAGAACTCAAAAGCTTTTTCCTTCCCACTCCAATAACCTGGGTAATCACTTGCCGCATCTAACATCCCTGTTCTAACAGCATCAAATAATTCAGTTGTTGGAACAACTGAATTATTTGGAAGAAGCTCAATATTAAATCTTCCTCCACTCATTTTTTCTATTATTTCACACATATGTACATCACCATCAATAAGATTTATTGATGGTGGCCAGCAAGTACTAATTTTCCAATTTACTGTCTCTTCATTTCCTTCAGCAAATCCCAAAAAGGAAATACTAACAATAAACATTCCTATTACCAGAACTGAAAACAATAACTTTTTCATTTTTAAATCTCCTTTCAAATTCTTTATTAAAAGACATTTCCTTGCAATCTTTACAGATAATAGACCCCCACGTCTTTATAGGCGTGGTACTCACCTTAACAGACTACCATCTGTACCAACTTGCCGGGAACTGGCTCTCATCCCCGCCTTTACAGATGGGGAGTTCCCGCTAAATTAAAATTTATACTAAATTAATATTTCATAAAATACCCCCCCCTTTTTTATCTCCGTAATGACATTTTTATTAACACTGATTTCTCGTAATGCTTTTGCAGTATTATTTTTTCAGTAATTAAGAGTGCGCCTATCTTCAATATAATCTCTCCTCTATTTATGTCTAAATAGCATATTATTTATTTGTACTAATTAGCCATTTAAATTTTTATTTCTTTTTAATCGTTACTATTCCATTATCTGAATCTACAGTGAGTTGATCACCGTCTTCAATAACATCAATCACATCTTCTTCAAAATCATAAACCATTGGAGTATTAGTTAACAAAGCCCCAGCGAGTGTTGTACCTTGAGCCTTATTGCAAATAATAGCTTTTGGTGATTTTCCGCTTTTATATAAATAGAAATATCCAAATGTATCTCCTGCACCACCTTTTCCGGCTGGGCAAACTAGAATCTTTCCGGAAATATTTTTTCCCCGAGCTTGATGACCTATCTCTACAATTTCACCAGTCTCCCAATCAGTTCCACCCCAAAAGGCGATAAGGTCTCTGCTTAGGACAGCTTCTCCCTCTATTATTCCAAGTTTTTTTATCGTTTTCCCTTGCATTTGCCTATTTTTCATTTTTTTTAACTCCCTCCATTCCATTTTCCACTAATAGCCGTTTCAATACATTCTTTAATATTACATAGCCGTACACGTCGTTTTGTCTTTGAAGAAAAACCTGAGTAGAAAAAGGCGGCTTTTATCGAATCAGTGGCAATAGTTCCAGATACCTGTGTTCCAGAGAAGGCGATACACATATCTTGTACCACAATTCCACCAGCTTTTTCTATAGTCTTAACATATCCCATATCTTTGGCAGAAAGAAAAAATTGCCGATTTGTCGAGACGATAAGGGTTACTTCTGGACTAATCTTTTTACCTTCAAGGGTTTCTATAATTTGTTGAAACTCGGGAAGGGTTACGTGGGGACAACCTAGAAAAACATAATTGACCGATTTACCTGTAGCTGTGGTCGCAATTTGGTATGCTTCATCAATATCCGATTTTGTTATCTCATATTTGGCAATTGGCTTCTTTCCACCAAGTGCCTCTTCTAAAGTATTTGCTTCTGGGGTTACACCAACTATATGCATTATTGCTAATCCTGACTCGACGGCTATAACCTCAAGCAAGTGTTTTTTCTGAGTAAAAGTCATATCTGATGGTAAACCTATAAACACGGGTGTTTTTTCTTTGCATTTTCGTGAAGCGGCAAGACTATATGCATCCCAATCAGTATAGTTAAATTGTGTTAAATCAATATCACTCGCAGGCTTTATTATAACTTCTGCATATCTATTTCTACTTAGGTGTACTCCTATCTCTGGATATACTCCGGTAATAGCAGCTGCTAGAGAAGTTACTCCATCATCTCGTTCGCAACGGGAACCTAACATTGTATTATACCAAAGTATTGCAATGGATTCAGCAATGCTTACATGTTGGTCTGTGTCAACTCTTTGGGGGTAGTTTTCTTTGGTGAAAAAANTTCTTCTGGTTTTAGGTAGACTCACCCCTCTGCCTGTGCGTGTTCGCACGCAGACAGGTTGTTTTATTATAGCTTATTATTTGTATGAATAAGCATAATTATCCTTATTTTATTTAGGTTGTGATAATACATCGGCATCAACTTTCTTATACTTTTTTGATTAATTAATTATAATATCCTGTCTCAGATAGTTTACGCAAAACACCTACCCAGGGTTTGCCCCGATCCGATCCAATAAATGCAGGTATGGTTACCTCTACAATAGGAGAAGACTCTGTTTCTTTCTTAAAGCAAGAAGCAGGTAAAGGTGGTTTATACTTGTCTACTTTAATATTTCGTTCTCTTTCGGTCTCCCACCATTTATCCCACTCTCCATTTATGATAGTCTCTTTTATCTTTAAGAGAGCCAGGGCTCCCGGTTTACTCCAGCTCATCCCTCTTTTTTTAAAGGGGGAGGCTATCACCTTATTTATGTTTGATTCTATCGCTCCGGCCCTTTCTATTCCTTTATCTTTTAGTATAAACTGATTGGTAATCCCCTGGCGGTTACGAGATATATAAGTATATAGTTTTACTAGATTATCTTTTTCTTTAAGGTCATAGGGATTTCTGATTAACTGGTCTATTACCGATAAACCCTTATCTATCTGATTAGATAACAGCAGGTCTTTTATTACCTTCTGTTCCTCTTTCCTTCTACTTAAAGATTCTTTAAACTTTTTGTAAAGATGGTAGAGACAGAGAATATAGGTGGCAGAAGAAAAGTAATCTTTTATCCCGGAGGTGATCCAGGAATCTCCATCTCCTCCGAAGAGGATTTTTTTTACTTTAGAGAGGGAGAGTCTTTCCTCTGCTAGGAGACTTAATTTTTCCATAAAGCCTTTCCCTGTACCGATAAAGGTGAATTTCTCGGTTAGTCTTTTAGATTTACCGCTAGAATAGCGGGCTTCTTTTCCGGTATAGCCTACTCCCAGTTTTATTTCCATCTTTTCTTTTTTCTTCTTGCCTCTATGCTGTAAACTAATATAGGTAGCATCCACTTCCATGTAAGCAGTATCGGGGGCCTCTTTATCCGGGTAATTTAAGTTCTCTATCTGTCTTAACTTTTTCTCCTGGTTTTCTATGATTAATTTGCCCTCTTTTATTACCGATTGTCTTATGGCCTCATGGCAGCGGGGACTGCCGATTAGAAGTCTTATTCCTTCTACTACCTCCCGATAGGAAGAAAAACCGGAAAGAAAACATTCTATCCTGGCTCGAGATAGACTGATGCGTTGGTTTTTAACTATACTTAAGGCCTCGTCTAAGAGATAATTACTTTTGTTTTCCTTGTCTTTGTAACGGGTGCGGGCATAGAGGATATCACCAAAACGGGTGAGAAAGTATTTTTCCCTTTTACCGGTGTTTTTAAGTTTCCCTCTTTCTCTCTTATTACGCAAGGTATTATCTATATCGGTAAGGGCTTTTTCAAATACCTTACGGGCAATATTCTGTAATATTTCAAAGAGCATATCCTCCAAGATATCAAAGGTTAGATCCTTAATGGGTATTTTAACCTTGACCTCGGGGAAAGTTATTGTTATAGTATCCATGGGTGTAGCTTACCTCCTTTGTTAAAAAGGGTTTGTATATATATAGGTAAGTCTACACCTTTTTTTATATTTTTTTCAATATTTTTAAATTATCTAACTACCCCACTAAAGTTTACACTAACCTGTGCGTTATTATCTAAAAAATAAAACCGGACTGTTTTTTAATGATTTAAAAGATTAAAGTAGGGACGCATCCTATTTTTTTAATGGTTTAACTTTCCCTTTTACGAGATCTTCCTTTGGAACATCTATCTATAGTAATACTTAGGGTTTCAACCATCTGGATAATAAACTCCTCAGATCCCATAGGTTTTCCCTAAAAGTTACCGAATTAATGAACTGGTACGATATCTCTCTTATTCATTTCGGATTTGCTCTAAAATCCAATCACTTATTATTTTTAAAGCCACCGGTGAAATTGTTTCCTCAATTCTAGCATACTCCGATGGTAACCCGGTTTGGGCAGTCTGGAAAAGATGATTAAGACCCGGCAATTCTTTAATAGTATAATTTTGGTTACCTCCCTCCTTGAGAGCCTCTTCGATAGCACTGAGATTTTCTTTAGGAGACACCTGAAGGTCTTTCTCTCCATTTATAGCAAATACCGGACATTTTACCTTGGATAAAATTGGTTTAGGATCATAAGTCAGGAAAAAACGGGACCAGGGAGACAATAATCTCTGAAGCTGAGTATTAAGAAACTCTTCTGGGTCACTAATCCAATCTTTTTCTTCATCGCTTAACTCCGCCAAAAAAGCTATAATCGTCTGTCGAAGTCTTTCTTTAGCAATCTCGTTATCCTCTTCTTCTTTTATAAGAGAAAATATCTTTTCATTAAACTGACGATTCTTAGTAATTTCTTGTTCACTGGCCCCCATTGCTTTTGAAATTAAATCAGTCTGTAAACATGAAACTTCTTCTCCAGTTAATCCTGTCCCGGCCATTAATACAATAAAAGCCACATCCGATGATTTTACAGCTACTATAGAAGCAATCAACCCCCCTTCACTATAAGAAATAAGGCCGATCTGTTTAGGGTTTATTTCTTTGTAGGTTTTAAGATATTCCACACCTACTAACACATCGGATGCAAAATCTTCAATGGTAGCACGGGAAAAGATCCCGGTAGATTCTCCCACTCCCCGATCATCTACCCTGAGAACTGCAATACCCTGACGAGTAAGATAATCTGCTAATACCAGGAAAGGACAATGACCAAATACTGTTTCGTTTCGATCATGAGGCCCGGAACCGGATATTAATAATAACGCCGGAAATACACTTTTATCAGAGGGTAAAGTCAGCACACCAGCAAGTTTTACCCCTGCCTTTAAGTTTGTATAGTCTACTTTTTTTTCAATATAAGGATAAGGTCTTTTTGGCTCCTGAGGTCTAAGTACTTCCACTGCTTTATCAACCCGCTTAACTGTAAGGGGTAAAATCTGTCCGGACTGTCTCCACTCTCCCTCAATAACTAAAAAATCTTCACTGATTTTACCTTCATAAACACCTCCCGCAGATTTTAGTTCCAAATGTAAGGTGTTATCTTTAAATATAACTTCTTCCACCGGGAAGCCAGTTACTCCCTGGTCGGGGCTATCCATAGTTGCAGACAGAGCTCCATCTGGATTCTTAGAAATATTAAAGACAATCCTAAGCTCTGTCCCAAGAACTTTTAACTTGCCCTCCCAGATACCCTCGATACCGGAAGCAGAAGTAACTTGCTCTTGAGCTGAAACTATAAAAAATGCACTGCCTATAATTATTAAAATAAAGCAGATCAAAATGCTAAATAAAATTCTATAAATCTTTTTCATAACATCTTTTATCCTTTTCAATTTAATTAAAATAAGGCCACGTCCTAATTTTCTATGGCATAATTTTCCATTTTACGAGGTCTTCCCTTAGGATGTCTATTTATTATTATAATACCTAAAGTCTCAACCATCCGGCTAAGAAACTCCTTAAATCTCATTGGTTTTCTTCTAAAAGTTACCGGATTATTGACTTGGCACACCTTCCTTATTTATCTAATTTAAAAGTAAAATATTGATTATATAAGAAAATGGGATGTGTTGCTATTTATTATTTTTACTTTTTGTGACCAACACGTTACCATTCAAGATGTTCTTGTATTGCCTATCCCGGTCTTTTGTAATGCTAGTATTTGTATCAATCCATTTAATTAGGAGTATAATAATTATAAAGATAACTTGAACGGCAATCTCCGCTTGAATTACGAATATGCTGCTCGGCTGAGATAGTACTATCTTTTCTATTATTAATAAATGTATTGAAATTATTAGTTTCAGCCCCATCTGTATCCCCAATGATAGGTGTACCGCCGGAAATATAAATACCACCGCCATCATCATTAACATTATTTTCCGAGATAGTATTGTTTTGAATGGTAGGTGAGCCAAAAATAAAAATACCGCCGCCATCACCCCCAGCAGTATTCCCCGAGATAGTATTGTCTTGAATGGTAGGTGAGCCAGAAACAAAAAAGCCACCACCATGGATCTCAGCAGTATTCCCCGAGATAGTATTGTTTTGAATGATAGACGAACTATTAGCAATAAAAATACCTCCGGCAAAATGAACAGCAGTATTTTCCGAGATAGTATTGTTTTGAATGGTTGGTGTGCCGCCGGAAATATAAATACCGCCGCCCGAACTATAAGAATTATTTCCCGAGATAGTATTATCTTGAATGGTAGGTGTGCCATCATGAGTATAAATACCTCCGCCCAAACTACCAGCAGTATTTTCCGAGATAGTATTGTTTTGAATGGTTGGTGTGCCGCCGGAAATATAAATACCTCCGGCAAAACTAACAGCAGTATTTCCCGAGATAGTATTGTTTTGAATGGTAGGTGAGCCAGTGTTAATAAAAATACCTCCGGCAAAACTACCAGCATTATTTCCCGAGATAGTATTGTTTTGAATGGTCGGCGAGCTACCATGAGTATAAATACCTCCGCCCAAACTACCAGCAGTATTTCCCGAGATAGTATTGTTTTGAATGGTAGGTGAGCTATCTAAAATAAAAATACCGCCGTTGCCCCCTGTAATAGTAAATCCATCCAGGGTAGTACCATCCGCGCAACTATTAATTATTACAACAATAAAAGCGCCATCTCCATCAATTGTTGTAAGGGCAGCCCCGTTTTCGCTTTTTAAGACAATTGCCTTGCCAGTAGGAAAAGAAATGTTTTCTTCATAAGTTCCGTCAGCAACATGAATAGTTCCGCCGTCGGGAGCATTATCAAAGGCGTACTGGATAGTTAGCCAGGGGTGATCAGCACTCCCAACATTACCGTTGTTACCCGATTTACTAACATAACGGTCAATGGTCCATTTGGCATAGAGTGTTACATCGGATGACACCATATCAGTGTCAAAGTCCCAGGCATTTGTACATTCGGATTCTTCATACCAACCATCAAAGACGTAATCTGTATCTATGTTCGTGGGATTTGCCGGTTTCGTTACCTTCTCGCAGTGGCCTACCGTCTGTGAACCTACTGCACTGCCACCTTGAGAATCAAAGGTTACAGTGTAGGAATTGATGGTCCATTTGGCATAGAGCGTTACATCGGATGACACCATATCAGTGTCAAAGTCCCAGGCGTTTGTACACCCGTATTCCTTATACCAACCAGCAAAGGTGTAGCCTGCCCGTCTGGGTGCGGTTGGTCTGATTACTTTCTCGCCGTGATTTACAATCTGTGAATCTACCGGATTGCCGCCTTGAGGACGAAAGGTTACGGTGTAGGTAGTGGTGGTCCACTTAGCATAGAGGGTTACCTTGGTTGTTACCGTATCAGTATCAAAGTCCCAGGCATTTGTACATTCGTATTCCTTATACCAACTACCAAAGGTGTAGCCTTCCTTCGTGGGTGCCGTCGGTTTGGTTACCTTCTCGCCGTGGTTTACAATCTGTGAATCTACCGGACTACCGCCTTGAGAATCAAAGGTTACCGTGACAGGGGGCTTTAGCAAACAACCGTTTATCAGCAAAACCCCCAGAATGAGCAAATAGATAAAGATAAGATTTCTTTTCTTTAGCATTTTTTACCTCCTTAAATAATTTATAGTGAAATTAATTTCTAAATTTTATGGTCAGGTTACTTGATTGTTAATCTGACTGTCTTAGCACTTTAAGTGCTTTAGACCCATAATTTTACTCCCTAACCTTATTAGGAAGTTTTCCCTTGTCAGCCTTCGATTAATTGCCTATATTGTTTTTAAATAAAAAAAGGACAGATTAAAAAATTAATGATTTTATTTTCTTACTCTGTCTTTTTTACCTGAAAAATTCTTCCTAATAAATTAAAAAATAGTTCTTTATGAGTAAACTCATTAAGGGTTCACCTAAAAATTCGTAATTGCCCCGTCGGTGCTTTTTAGTATAAAGCTCTCCAGAGTCCTGTCCGGTAACAGTCCCTTTGCCTGAAAGTTTTGATGTTTGTGGCATCTTGCCTCTTCGGCTCCTTTTCTTTTATGATGGAAAGAAAAAGACTCTCCTGCTACCTTCATACAGAATAAAATATTTAGTTTTAAGTCAGGCAATGATAGAAGATTGATGCTTGGATGGTTAGTATAGTTTGGATGTGTTACTTAGTGGGTCTCTTGGTATAGAGAAAGAGTCTTACTCTTAAAATGAATCTTAGATAATATAGCTTTTTATTTTAGTATAATAGTATTACAGATATTCTGCTTAGATAAAAAAATACGCTTATTAAATTTATTTTAGTCATTATTTTATATATACTATACAACTTATTAAAAATCCTTCTTTTTATGTAA
>ASPA01000070.1 GCA_000405605.1 Atribacteria bacterium SCGC AAA255-G05 | reverse complement strand
TAGCCATATAATACCAACCCATCTTTTTCTATAAGTCTATTAAATTGACAATCTCTGCTTAGATCGATAACATCCACCGGTTTAGATAAATCTCTATATAACTCCCAACAAAAATCGAAAAATAACTCAGGAGCTACACCCCGGACACCTACATCTATATCTCTGGCCTTAGTTCTTTCTTTCGATGAGCCGAAAAGAATAATCTTTTTCAATTTGTATTTCTTGGCATATTTCAATATTATACTCATATCATTTTCGGATATCATTTTTCACTCCTTCTTCCCACTCAAACACTACTAAATTTTTAAACCAGTTTAATCTTTTTACTCAATCCTGCATAGTATGTAGTAAGTTATCTACTATACAGGATTAATATATCTATTTTCTTTTATTTTTATTATAACATACCTTAAAAAAATAAAATACCCTCAATTTTACCCCGTCTTAGGTATTATTTTTTTACCAATCTTAATCAGCAGAACCGGGAATATTATTCTCTACGCTTCTCGGAAGTGCAAAAAGAACTCTCCGGATTAAAAATAGAGTTGGGCTGACCCCTTTTTATTTCTCCTCCACGCTACCCGCTGTACGCTATACGCTATTTCTATTAGTAAGCATTCTGATGATTATCCACAGATATCATAAAGACTATTTTATTTTGGTTATCAATCTCATAGAAAAATCTATAGTTGCCTATTACCTCTCATTTCTTTGGCATCACGATGCCCGATTCTCAATTTTTCGATCAGGTTCTTATCTGATTTAATCTGGGCCATTTCAATGGGGTCTACATAATAAGACTCCTCTATATCTTTTATTACTCTGGCAGTGATAAAATTAGAAATAGGGCGATGCTCAATCTCAGCCGCAGCCGCTATTCTCTCGTATTCTTCTTCTGAATGTAAATGGCAAGTAGAAATGCACCTTGCGCGGAAAACAATTTTGCACCTCCTAGAGAGAAAAAAATGGCTTAATCCTCCTCTTCTTTTTGAATTCTAAATGATTCCCCACTTAAGTTAAATACTTTGGAATGATGAAGCAGCCGGTCTAACATGGCTACGGTCATCACTTCATCACCCATCATTTCTGCCCACTCATCAAACCTTTTATTGGAAGTGATGATTACAGATGCCTTTTCGTAAAGCTCACTTATCAGGTTAAAAAATAGATTAGCCTCCTTCCTTTCTATGGGTGTGTAGCCTATCTCATCGATAATAATCAGATCTGCCTTTAAGATGCGATTCACTCTAAAGCCTGCCTTGCGCTGAATATCGGCCATCTTTAACCACTTGATAAGAGTGGCCACCCGTTCAAAACATACCGTATAGCCTGCCTGTATGGCCTTCAGTCCGATAGCTATGGATAAATGAGTTTTTCCCAGGCCGGGTGGTCCAAAAAATAATAGATTGCTGTGATTATCCAGCCACAGGAAATCCAGAAGGGCCGATAAGTCTGACTTAGTTATGCCTTTTACTCTGGCAAATTGGAAATTATCCAGATCTTTTTCTACCGGAAAATGGGCTCCTGCCAGATTACGCTTAAGCCTTCTTTCTGTTCGGTAGTTTATCTCCGCCTTTAAAAGAAGGTCCAAGAAACTCAAATAGGATATCTTCTTTTCTTCTGCCTCAGTTATCTCATTATCCAGATTAGGGATCATTCCTTTAAGCTTTAAGTTTTCCAGTAAACTGACTATCTGCTGATATTTTCTCATGGCCGTGCCTCTGAGGCATTTACCAGAGCTCGGTAAACTCCGATATCTCTCTTTTCTACTTGAAATTCTTTCTTCTCCCGGGGGATATCCCTTAAGTTAGAGACAATTTTTACCTTTGGTAGTGCTAATTC
The DNA here is from genome assembly GCA_000405605.1 of Atribacteria bacterium SCGC AAA255-G05. Taxonomy (GTDB): domain Bacteria; phylum Atribacterota; class Phoenicimicrobiia; order Phoenicimicrobiales; family Phoenicimicrobiaceae; genus Sediminicultor. The sequence goes on along the minus strand of ASPA01000070.1, from coordinate 8,767 downwards.
TTTCTCCTGTTGGTAATACTGATAAGTATCGTAGAGATTTGCCATAGAGTAAGTCCGATTCTCCAGACACAGGTCTATGGCCTGTTTTAGATGTTCCCTTTCTATTCCCTGGGAGAATCTCTTTAGTGCATCATGATATTGGTCCCGGAAATAGCGGGTATACATCCGGAAGTTTTTATCTACAAATTCACTCCAGCTATCTAAGTCAAAAAGCTTCTTTAGCTTCTCCTTTAATTCCCTCTGACTGTGCTCTTGGTGGTGATGTCTGGCCCGGTTTACTATCCGGCTGCCCGGAATGGGAGATATAGCATGTTCTTTTATCTTTTCTCCGCTTCGGATGTCGTAAATAAAAAGCCTTTCTGCGGTTTTATAGATATCTACCTCCCGCTCCCGGTATTCTAAGGGTACCGGATACTTACAAGAATTCACCGATATCTCACCTGTAATATTTGCTTTCCTTCTTTCTCTGGCATTTAAGTTATCCTTCCGGTAGATGGAGTTTTTCAAGGTCCTTAAATAGGCCTTCTCTTCGCTAAACATCTCCTGAGGGATACGCCGGGTGGCCAGTGAAATCTTGCCATTGGCCCGCCGGTTTAACCACTTTAACAACCTTTCCTTGGCCTCTTTGATGTTTTCAAAATCTCTTATGCTTAAAAAGTTTCTCTTTATGAACTTAATCAAATTCTCTATCTTGCCCTTGCTCTCCGGATCACTCTTCCGGCAGACATACATCTTTAAATCCATTTCTTCTATAAACTGCTTAAAGTCCCTGGTGTAGATGATATCTCCCCGGTTTTCACTTACTACCATCACCTTATCCTGGTCGATTACCAATTCTTCGGGTATTCCCCCTAGGTAATCAAAACAATCCAGAAGATGGTTGATCAAATCCAGAGTAGTAAAGGGTCTATCCTGTAAGGCAGCGTATTTGTAGCGGCTGGCAGATAAAACCGCTGCAAATATATAGAGCTTTAAGCCTCTTCTGGTACGGTATTCTCCGAAATCGATCTGCAGCTGCTTGCCGTAAGGAAGCTCTGCCACCGGAGAATATATCCGCTTATTGCTGTTAAATTTCAACTGTTCGGTCTCTACCAGGAAGCTGATATAGCTGCGGAAACTCCTCTCCGTACCCGGCAAAGACCCTAGTTTCTCTTCAAGATAATCATACACCGCCGATTTTTCCAGCCTTTGAAAGTCATTTGCCTGGTATAGATCAAGAATAGGGGACTGATAAGGCTCAAATATCTTGGTCCGATATCTCACTTTTTCTATATAGCGAGCGTATTTTTTCTCTGACATGTCGTAATATTTAAATACCGTTCGCTTGTTTAATCCGGTTTCTCTTACAATATCTGCTTTGGTAAACCCTCTTCTCTTAAAATGCTGAATCTTTTGATACATAATCTTGTTAACCATATTTCAGTCCTTTCCTTATAGTATTGATTCTTATTCATACTATAGTAAAGAACTGTTTCTTTTTAAAGGTGCATTTTTATTTTCCACCCTAGGTGCATTTTAGTTTACCATTTCCATCTGAAAGGCGTAATGTTATTACTTTTGCCATATAAATAAAGCCTCCTTGTTTTGTATATACATTTATATTCAAATATATTTTAATTTATTTTTGACCATTTCTCAAGCAATTGAATACATTATTTTCTTTATCTTTTCCTCACTAAATACTAAATACTATCGACTAAATACTATCTTGTATCTTGCACCTTGCAACCTTCTTCATCTCTTCCCCACTATATACCCGATACTGTATTATATCCCTTGACAATAAAGATAATAATGTTATTATGTAATAAATAGATGTCCTAATTAGACGGAGGTATATTATGACTACTCAAGAAAAAGTAACTATTTCATTACCCAAAGATCTAGTCAATACCCTAAGAGAAATGATTCCTGATNGAAAGAGAAGTAAATTTATTGCTGATTTATTAAAAAAACAATTCCAAAAGCAAAAGGAACAAACCCTAATAAAAGCTTATAAAGATGCTTACANTGAAATAAAAACAGAAAATCAAGAATTCGAGGGGACTATAAATGACGGGATATCCTAAAAAAGGAGAAATATATCTGGTAAATTTTGACCCCACTGTTGGGCACAAAGTAAATAAAATAAGGCCTGCTTTAATTTTATCTAACGATATNCATAACCAATATTCGCCCTTAATTACTGTTGCTCCCTTATCTTCTAAAACAAATAAGGTATACCCTTTNGAAATATATATTTCAAAGACCATGGCAGACTTACACGAAAATTCCAAAATAATGATTATACAGCTTAGAAGCATTGATAAGAAAAGATTAATAAATAAAATAGGAAANATTGAAGACAAGGAAACTATAAACAAAATAAACCAAGTGATTACTGAACATTTTGATTTATAGGACTTTGCTAACTATACTATCTTTCTAATTAAAAACTAAAAACTGTTTTTCTTGCATTTCTTTTCTTTTTCTTTCTTCACTCGATACTCGATACTCGATACTGTTATTCCTATCCTCTATTCCTATCCTCTATTCCTATCCGCTATCTTATAATTATAACCCGCATCTTCTATCTTTATCTTAACTTGCAACTTGAAACTCGCAACTTGTAACCTTCTTTTGCATTTCCCCCCCTTAGGTACATTTTAGTTTATCATTTCCAACTTTCCTTCTTAGCTTACCAACACTACTAGTAAGCAAATACACACCAATCCCAACAGTCGCCCCAGCACTATCAATGATTATATCCTTAACCTCTCCCCCTCTGTCCGAGACAAATAACTGATGTACCTCATCACTTATCGCATACAGCACACAAATCAATAAAACTAAAACTATGCTCCGATATCCATATACTCCACTTCTTATCAAGACGTTTATCACCAACAGTCCAAGTACTAAATATGCAAAGAAATGGGTACTTTTTCTTACTAAGTTATTTAATTTGTATATATCCAGGTCTGCCTGTGGAACAATTCGTTCAACTGTTTTAACAATAATCTCTGTTATTCTTGTGCTCAACTGATTAGACTGTTGAGCTACCTGGGATGATAGAGTAAAAATGAGTATCATCCAAAAGATAACTACACTCCAGGAAAGAATTTTACTTATAGACATTTATACATTCCTTTGTTTCATACCTTTACTGTCTCACTTATCTCACAGGAGGGTGTATGACCACAGTGTATGATTATGCGCGAGTGGTCTAGGCATCAATCGTAGGACAGGCGTCTCGCCTGTCTATTTCTTATCCCCCTCTCCCCTCGGAGGGAGAGGGTCAGGGTGAGGGGGAATTCACTGAAAACCGTAAACTGATTTTCCTCATCTAAAAACCAAAAACTAATAACCAAAAACCATATTTATATCTTGCAACTTTCTTTATCTTTTCCTCACTAAATACTAAATACTAACGACTAAATACTATTCTTTCCCTGCGCTTGTAGCCCACATTTTAGCTTCTCCACCACATATTCAATCTGCTCTTCTTTTAAATTATTAAAAAACGGCAAGGCAATTGTCCTTCCCGATACGTCCTCAGTAATCGGAAAATCCCCTTCCTTATATCCAAACATCTTCCGATAAAATGGCTGCAAATGAATCGGAGTAAAATAAGGTTTGCATTGAACTCCTTCTTCGTTGAGATACTTAATCACCTTATCTCTATCTATTCCCCTCTCCAACCTGATTACATAAACAAACCAACTCATCCTGCTTACATAATCTGCAATAAAAGGAACCTGCACTTCTTCTACTTCTGCCAATTTTTCCCCATACATTCTCGCAACCTTTGCTCTCTTATCTAAAATCTCCTCAATCCTCTTCATCTGAGAACATCCCAAAGCCGCACTCATCTCATCCATCCGATAATTATAACCCAATCTTTCATGGTCAAGCCATTCACCGCTTTCCCCTCTACCTTGGCTCCGCATACTTCTCGCCAACCGCGCCAATTCCGCATCATCGGTAACTAAAATACCACCTTCACCGGTAGTGATCTGCTTATTGGGGTAAAAAGCAAATACACCCGCTTCACCAAAAGAACCGCATTTTCTTCCCTTATACTCTGCACCCAGTGCCTCGGCGGAATCTTCAATCAATCTTAAATTATATTTCTTTCCAATCTGCTTAAATCTATCCCAATCAGCCGGCTGTCCAAAGGCATCTACCACAATCATCGCTTTCACTTTACCTAATTCTTCTTTACTCAAACTCTCCAGCTTTGCCTCCACTTTATCAGCATCCAGATTCAAAGTCTGTTCATCAATATCAACAAACAAAGGCTCAGCTTTTTCAAATAAGATACAATTACTGGAGGAAATAAAACTAAAAGGAGTAGTAATAACCACATCTCCTTCTCCAATCCCTAAACCTCTTATGATTAAATGTAACGCACTAGTCCCACTATTTACTGCGACTGCATATTTTGTCCCGGCAAACTCACTCATCCTCTTCTCAAACTCCACCACTTTAGGCCCAATACTTAAAAAACGGGTCTTCATCACTCCTACCACAGCTTCAATATCTTTTTCAATAATATCCGGACTGGATAAAGGTACTTTCATCTGAATCATAATATTCTTCCTTCCCTACAGCTTTTACTTTTTAAAATATTTCTTAATCTCAACTTTCCCTTTTTTCTAATAACCTAACTTTTCTAATGCTATAAAACAATCCGACTACTAAAGTAATTAAAAACACCCAACCAACATTAACATTTATAGTAAATAATATAGCATTAAGCCCAAAAATTATACTTACTAAATACATAATTAAAACAGTATTTTTGTGACTAACTCCGCAACTCATTATTCGATTATAGAAATGATTTAAATCACCTGCCAAAAAAGACTTACCTTCACGAAACCTGTATAAAAAAGTTAAAAAATTATCCAGGACAGGAACCCCTAAAATTAAAATAGGAATAATAAATCGAATTAAATTATATGGTTGATCAGTAAGAATAATCATCAAAGTTGCCAAAAGAAAACCAAGCAACATACTACCACTATCACCCATAAAAATACTTGCCGGATAAAAATTATGCCCCAAAAATCCCAACGAACTTCCTATTAATATCAAAGATATAAAGATGCCAAATTCATTTCCTTGCTGCCAAAAAACAACCAAAAAAAATGTTGAGCAAATAGCAGTTATCCCTGCAGCCAATCCATCCAGCCCGTCTATCATATCCATTGCACTATAAGATCCAACTACATATATAAGAGTAAAAACATAGGATATCCAAAAAATCGGGAACAAATCCATTCTTATGCCATAAAAAAACAAAATAGAAGCTGCAATTGCTTGAATTAGTAATTTATAAGAAGCTTTTATGGTTACTATATCATCTATTAGTCCTGTAAAAAAAACAATAGTTCCCCCAATAAAAATTCCTATTATCCTATTGTTGTTAATAAAATATAAATTATTATTAAAATAATAAACCAAAATAATTGATATTAAAAATGCCACATAAATGGCTAAACCACCTATCCTGGGAATAGATTTGCTATGGATCTTTATTTCGTTAGGTTTATCAATTGCACCGATATGAGGTGCTAATTTTTTTGCCAGAATTGTACCTAAATATGATATAAATAATGAAATAAAAAGAATAATACAATAGTGCATCATTAAATAACTCTCCTAATTCTCTCCCACAACAGCTTAATTAATCCTCTCATAGAACCAAAACCGTATGAAAAATGTAAAGTGGTAAAAGATGCCATCATAGGTACAAAATATTTAAAACCTTCTTTACAAGATAATCCAAGAGAAAAAAATATATTTGATGTTAAATAAGCTATAGACACCAAATAAAATAAGTATATAAAAGGTTTATAAATAAACGATAAAATCAAACTACCGCAAATTGATAATACAAAAAAGAATGGAATTAAATGCCTTACAGAAAATGGCATCTTAGCAAATTTAGTACTATAAATAACCCAAAAACCATTTGAAAAATTATTTTTTGCTAAAGCTCTTAAGGTAGAACGGGCATAATAATAACTTACAATATCCGGTACTAAAAGAATTTTTCCTTCCGCTTTTTTTAATCTCAAGTTAAATTCTAAATCCTGATTTCTAATTAACCCCTCATTAAATAAGCCGATCTTTTTAAATACTTCTTTTCTGTAACATCCAAAAGGTACAGTATCCACATATTTTGGTTCTTCTGAACCAATTCTAAAATAAGTATTCCCCACGCCAAATGGATGAGATAGAGTTAAAGCAATAGATTGAGCTATTATAGTATTATCCCCTGACAAAGTAATCCATATTCCACCTACATTATCAACACTGTATTTATCCAAATACTTTACACATTTTGAGATATAATCCTTTTCCAAAGTAGAATGGGCACTCATTATCATAATAATATCAGCCTTGGAATAGTTTATACCTAAATTAAAAGCATAAGGAGTAGTTTTTTTTGGATTTTTTAAGATTTTAATTGATAAAAGTTTTTCCTTGTAATTTTCGACTATTTGTAGCGTTTTATCTTTACTCATTCCATCTATTACAAGAACTTCAAGATTATCCATTGGGTAATCTTGTTCAATAACAGAATTAAGACATCTATCAATATATCTTTCTTCATTACGGCAAGGAATAATAAGAGAAACGTTAAATTTATTATGATCAATTTTATTATCTTTTTTATAAATATTAATCATTTTTTTCATATATTATTTTTAATAATTTTAATCAATTCAACAATTTCTTCAATTTGCTCATCATTTAATTCCGCAAACATCGGTAATGATAAAATCTCTTGACTGGCTTTTTCAGTAACAGGAAAATTCCCTTTTTTATATCCTAAATATTTATAAGCAGGCTGTAGATGTAGAGGAATGGGATAATGAATACCGGTAGCTATGCCTTTAGACTTAAGCTCTTCTCTTAACTTATCTCGCTCCTCTGTTCTTATAACATATAAATGATAAACATGTTTGGCATAATCGGCTTCATAGGGAGTAATAACCCCGTCTACATTGCTTAATAATTCATTATATTTTTTATCATTTCTCCTTCGACTCTTATTCCACTTATTTAAATGCCTTAATTTCACTCTCAATATTGCCGCCTGCAAATTATCCAATCTACTGCTATAACCTTCTATATCGTGTTCATATTTTTTAGTTATTCTACCGTGATTTCTTAATAATTTTACTTTTTCAGCTATTCCTTCATTATTAGTCACTACTATCCCAGCATCACCATAAGCACCTAAATTTTTCCCTGGATAAAAACTAAAACATCCCACATCTCCTATTGAACCTACTTTTTTACCTTTATATTCTGCTCCATGTGCCTGAGCAGCATCTTCGATTACTTTTAAATTATATTTTTTAGCAAGTCTCATAATAGGGAGCATATCAGCAGGTTGACCATATAAATGAATAGGAATTATCGCCTTTGTCTTTTCAGTTATTTTCTCTTCTATTTTAGAAACATCTATTGTATAAGTTTTAGGATCAATATCTACAAAGACAACTTTACCTCCCGCGTTACTAATAGCCTCAGTGGTAGCAATAAAGGTATGAGGGACAGTAATTACCTCGTCTCCTTCTCTAATGCCGCAAGCCCTCAAAGCTAATATCAAAGCATCAGAACCATTGGCAACACCTATAGCATATTTTGTATTACAAAATGATGCAAATTCTTCTTCAAATTTTATTAGCTCTTCACCCATAATAAAACTGGTATTATTAAGTACGCTTTGTATTGCTTCATCAATTTCCTCTTTAATTGAATCATATTGAGCTTTTAAATCAACAAACGGAATCATTATTCTTTCTCCTCTACTTCATATGGTTTATCTATTAAATTATAAGGGCAAGTCAAATCTCTGATATGTTTTATTTTTTTTGCCGGAACCCCAACGTATACATAATTATTATCTAAAAGATTTTTCGTCACTAAACTTCCTGCTCCTACAAGACAATTTTTCCCTATGGTTATATCAGGAAGGATGGTTACATTTGCTCCTATTTTGGTATTTTCTCCTATAATTGCTCCCTTGGCACATTTTTTTGCTTTTTTGCATAAAGGATGCAATACATTAGTTACAGTTACACATGGTCCTATCCAGCACCCTTCCTTTAAATAACTATATTCGGGGATAAAAACATTAGAATGTATTCTTACCTTATCTTCAATTTTTATATGATGTTCAATAATAGAATGTGTGCCTATGCTTACATTATTACCAATTTCATTAAATTCTCTAATATTAGCTCCGTGTCCTGTTTGAAAATTATCTCCTATCTTATTTCCGGCATAGATAACAGTATGTGATCTTATAATACAATTATCTCCAATAATCGTCTTTATTTCCCCTTCATTATATCCCTTTGGCGGCTCTCCTATTATTATAAACTCACCAATTTTTGCATTTTTACCGATAGTTACATTTTTATATATTTTTTTCATAGCTATTACCTAATTTACATTTTTTCGGTTTAAATCTTAAAAATATTTCTTTTTCCGTTTCAATAGATTCATAAATTGCATTTATCAGCTCTAATGATCTTCTTCCTTCAATTCCTTCTACTAAACCTCTGGTATTATTTTCAATTGCCCCTAATACATTTTTAATATATAATTCGTGACCATATCCATAAACATTTTTAGGTATATAACTACTGTTAAAAGCCTCTTTATCATAATCTTTTTTATCTTTAAAATTCCATACTTTCATTTCATTTACCGCAAATCCACCAATTTCCACAGTTCCATTTTCTCCTAATATACTAATCGA
>ASPA01000069.1 GCA_000405605.1 Atribacteria bacterium SCGC AAA255-G05 | reverse complement strand
TTGGAGTAGTGGGGAAATATATCAGCTTAAAAGATGCTTATATAAGTATTACCGAAGCGCTTCTTCATGGTGGAATCGATAATGATTGCAGGGTAAAAGTAAAAAGAATTGATTCGGATGAAATAAAAAAACATTCTCCAAAAGATCTTTTTAAAGATATTAATGGAATCCTGATACCGGGCGGTTTTGGAAAAAGAGGGATAGAAGGTAAAATTGAAACAGCAAAGTATGCAAGGGAAAATAAAATACCTTTTTTAGGAATTTGCTTAGGAATGCAATGTGCCGTCATAGAGCTTGCTCGAAATGTAATGAATTTAGAAGAAGCTAATAGCTCAGAATTTGATCCCAAAACACCCTTTCCTGTAATTGACCTTTTATTGGAACAAAAGAAAATAAAAATAAAAGGCGGTACTATGCGCTTAGGTGCATACTCTTGTAAATTGGAAAAAGATTCCCTTGCTTTTAAAATATTTAACCAAGAGATGATTTATGAAAGACATCGGCATAGATACGAATTTAATAATTCATACAAGAATGATTTTTCTAAGCACGGTATAAGATTTAGTGGCTTTAATCAGGATTTAAATTTAGTAGAGATTGTTGAGCTTCCGAATCATCCCTGGTTTATAGGGGTGCAATTCCATCCTGAATTTAAATCAAGACCTAATCGAGCTCACCCGTTGTTTAGGGAATTTATAAAAGCAGCAATAGCTAAATCAGCAAGATAGTATATAGTATCGAGTATCACGGACAAGAACAGTGACAAGTAATGTGTAATAAGTAATTTGTAGGGGCACGATGCATCGTGCCCAAGGCAAATAAAAGACAATAAAACAGGAAGGGCACAATTCATTGTGCCCCTACACCTGAATCTTATTTTTTCACGCGATATACGATATACTATTCACTAACGACTAATTTAATTGGTGAATGGGTGAATTGGAGAATTGATAAATTAATTTATTTTGAAAGACAGGTGAAAAAAGATGTTTAATGCTTTAATATTAGCCGGGATGAAGGAAAAAGGTCCTTTAGAAATTGCCGAGAAGGTAGATAACAAAGCTCTAATCATGATAAACGGTAGACCCATGATTGAATATATTGTTGATGTGTTAAATAATTCAGAAAATATTGACCAAATTTTAGTTGTGGGCCCAAAAAAAGAACTTCATCCTTATATAGGTAAAAAGGTAAAAGAAATATTAAATTCCGGTAACTCTTTACTTGAAAATATGGAGATTGGGTTAAATTATTTTAATTCTGATGATAATTTACTGATCTTAACCTCTGATATTCCCTTAATTACTCCTGAAGCGATTGATGAGTTTTTAAATATATGTACAAAAAGAAAACTTTGTATCGGTTATCCCATAATTACCAAAGAAAACATTATAAAAAAGTACCCTGAAACGGAGAGAACTTATGTAAAAATGAAAGAAGGAATTTTATGCGGAGGAAATATTGTATTTTTTAAACCAGAAGTATTTTTTCAAAATAAAGAATTGATTCAAGGATTATTTAATAATAGAAAAAATAACTTGAAAAATGCTAAAATATTAGGTCTTAAATGTATATTAAAATTTTTATTTAAAACGCTAACTATAGAGGATGCAGAAAAAAGAGTAACCGATATAATTGGTTATAATTCTGGTGCAGTTATGGTATCATATCCCGAAATAATGATTGATTTAGATAAGCTCAGTGACTTGAAATTAATTCGAAGCTGTTTGGAGAGGCAGAGATGATATTTCCAAATAATAAAAAAATTTGTAATAATATAATATTAGTGATAAAATATCTTTGGATGTAATATATAGAAGGTCAACTCTTCAATAGCCCTCTTTTTAATGAATTTTCTAATAACGTTACTACTTCAAGTTATTTTCTTGTTAGAAAATACCGGTGGAAAAATATTTTTTGATCTTATAGGATAAAAATAGTTTTTTACATCAGCAATTTATTATTAAATTCATTTAGAGACAACTAATTAGTTTTTAGTTTTAAAAACAAGTTTTCAGATATCGCTTTACAGTTATCATCATACAGCTAAAAGCGAAAAACCATAATTATTATTTAAGAATTCAGGATTCAGGAGTCAGAAGAATATAAAATAACTTAACAAATAATATAACCCTGCAATCTAAAATGATTCTGAATACTGGATTCTGTCTCCTGGCTTCTATCTTATCTACGAGATACAATTCACGAGATACGAGATACCAATTTCATTATACAAAGGGAGGTCTTGCAGTTTGCTTTTAACAGAATTAAAGGAAAAAAAGATTGATGATTTATGTAAAATTGCAAAAGAATATAATATTAATAATTTTTCCAGAATAAAAAAGATGGATTTAATCTTTAAAATATTACAGGCCTTGGATGAATAAGTTTAATAACCTTTGGTTCAATGCCGTATCTTTTTAAGGTTATCACTAACTTTATTAGTTTCGCGCTCCTATAAATTAGATAAATTCTTCCCTTATTTTTTAGCAAATAATTACTTACAGAAATCATGTCCTCTAAATCACCTTTTATTTCGTGACGGGCAATGGCTTCATTAATCGAAGGATTAATCTTCCCCTGCCCCATAGAAATATAAGGAGGATTACTCACTACAACATCAAATTGCTGGTTTTTAAAATTATTTTTCAAGTTTCTGAAATCTTCTTGAATTATAGTTATACCATTTTGCAATTTATTTAATTCAACACTTCTTCTGGCCATATCTGCTAAATCTTTTTGTATCTCAACTCCATAAATAGATAATCCTTTTTTTTGCCAAATAAAAGCAGGGGAATTATTCCAGAACCAGTTCCTAAATCAATAATATTTTCATAATTTTTAAGTCTAATAAAATTAAGCAGTAAAATAGAATCCACTGAAAAACGATATGAATCCTTTGCTTGAATAATTTTTAGTCTTTTATCTTCTAGATCTTCGATTTTTTCATTATTATTTAGTATCATTATTTTTTGTACTTTTATTTTTTATTCCCTGTTTTTCAAATTCTTCTTCGGATATCTTAATTCTTTTCTTAATACTACCATTCTTGCTACTGGAATCGCTTTCTAATTCAACTATAATATACTTTTTTAACACATTTATCTCTATAACTTTTCCTTTGCCTTTCTCTGTTTCAACATTATCTCTCAATTTAGGATACTTTTTTAAGCTCTCTTTATAGAACTCAGATTCGTAAGATAGGCAGCACATTAATCTACCGCAAAGGCCTGATATTTTAGATTGATTCAGAGCAATTTTTTGTACTTTAGCCATATTAATATGAATTGGAGTAAAGTTTTGAATATAAGAAACGCAGCACACTTCTCTCCCACAAATTCCCATTCCACCTATTAATTTTGTTCCATCCCTTACTCCAATCTGTCTCAGCTCGATTTTAGTTTTAAAGACTTTAGCTAATTCTTTAACCAATTCTCGAAAATCTATTCGTTGAGTAGAAACAAAATAGAATATTAGCCGACTTTTATCAAATAAATACTTTGCGTAAACCAATTTCATGGGCAATTTATATTTTTTAATTTTCTCTTTACAGATATTTGATGCATCAATTTCCTCTTGCTTTATTATTTCGAGTTTCTTAAAATCCTCTTCATTCGCTTTTCTAAGTACATTTTTAAGCGGGGTATCTATTTCATCATTTTTTATATATTTGTAAGGGATCGCTACTTTGCCCAAGTCTAAACCAATAGCTGTTTTTACTAAACAAATATCCCCTTTCTTTAATATAATTTTATTGTTAATTTTAAAATAATAGATATAATTTGTTTTGGCAAATTTTAAACCAGTTACTTTAGGCAATACTCAACACCTACCATCTTTATATATAATCTTTCAAAAATAAGACGTTTATTCACATTTTTTATCAAATATTCTTCTACTTTTTCTAAATAATCCAAAATATCAATTAGAATTTCCTGAGAATAGATTTTAGATTTTTCCTCAAGTATTTCTAATTTATCACAATTGGCAATATACTTTTGATCTCCTGTATTTTTGATAATTAAGATATCCCGATACCATAATTTTATCATTTCTAAAACCTCTTCTACTCTATCTATTTCAGATACCATCTTTTCAACTTTTGCGAAAATATCGTCACCATATTTTCCGGGAGATATGGTTGATAAGTAGTCTAGTACTTCTTCCCTTCTAATAAAATATTCCTCAGCTGATAACAATTTTAAAGCGCTTCCGATGCTCCCTTGAGCTAATTTAGAAATAATTTCAGATTTCTCTTTTTCTATATTTTTGTTTTTATTTAATAAAAACTCTTTTATTTTATAAGAGGATATCAACCCAAAATTTATTATATGGCAACGTGAGACTATAGTAGGCAAAATTGGATCTATCTTTGAGCAAATAAGAATTATTATTGCGTAATAAGGCGGTTCTTCAATGGTTTTTAATAAACAATTTGACGCCTCGATGGTCATTTTTTCTGCTTTGTCTATTATGTATATCTTCTTTCTATTTTTAAAAGGCTTCAGTCCAATCTCTTTTCGCATTTCTCGTATTTGTTCAATCTTTATCGAATTCTTGATTGGTTCAATTATTTTTAAATCCGGGCTGCGTTGTTTACTAATCTCACTACACGATTGACAATCTTCGCAAGCTTCTAAATCTTTATTAAGGTTTAAACAATTTACCGCCTTGGTAAATTCTATAGCCGTTAGCTTTTTCCCGGTCCCTTCGCTTCCGACAAAAATATAAGATGAAGAGATTTTATTCTCTTTTAGAGATTTTGTCAGTATTTTTATTGCTCTTTCCTGTCCCACTATATCATTGAAAGACATAAATTACTCCCTTATTAGCGTGGAGCGTATTGCGTATCAGTTGGCCAGTTAATATCAATTAACCAATTTACCGATTCGCCAATTGACCAATTAACTAGTCGTTAGTGAATAGTGAATAGTCGTTAGTATTAAATACAAGATGCAAGATACAAATTAATCTAACTATCAGGCTAACCATCTTTACTATATACGATATACTTGATACTTTTTTATATTCTGGCTTCTGGATTCTGGCTCCTGACTTCTACTTTAATTTAATAGATATGGCTAACTTTTTTATTCACAATTTTGACTATTTCTTCAAATATATCTTCTTTGTTCCTGTTAGCATCAATTATTTTAATTCTTCCTGTTTCTTCACGAGATAATTGGTAATAGCCGTGTCGAACTCTTTCTAAAAATAATTTTCCTTCGATAATTTTTTTATTTAAAAATTCTTCTTCGAATCGCATTTCATGCGAATTACCAAAAGAAGCTGATCTCCTTAATCCTTCGTATGGATCAATATCTAAGATGAAGGTTAAATCAGGAATGGCTTTCCCCACAACCAAGTTATTTAGATGCTTTATAATTTTTAAATCTATACCCCTTCCGTACCCTTGATAAGCAGTGGTAGAATCATAAAAACGATCAGATATAACTACCTTCCCCTCTTCTAATGCTGGTAAAATTATTAATCTGACATTTTCTGCCCGAGAAGCTAAAAATAATAGCATTTCGCTTTTATAATCCATACCATCATTTTTTTGGTCGAGAAGAATTTTACGTATTTTATCTCCAATCTTTGTTCCTCCCGGCTCTTTAGTATAGATAGAAGGAATTTTTTGTTTAATTAAAAAATCGAAAAGCATCTTTGCCTGGGTAGTTTTCCCACAGCCTTCAAGCCCTTCAAAAGTTATAAATAACCCTTTTTTCATTATATACCTCGGCAATTTTAATTAGTTATTATTTTCATTATTGTTCATAAGCACTCGGCAAATATCAGTTAGAGTTACTATTCCCACTAATTTCCCATTTCGCAAGACAGGAAGTCTTTGAATTTCATTTCTAATTAGCAAATCCGCTGCTAAAACTTCATTGTTATCTTCATCGATAGTAACAATATTTTTTCTCATAAATTCTTCTACTGGACGTTGAGAGTATTCTTTTAAACTTTTAGATAATTGTATAAATTCAGAAAGGATGGAATCACTATTTATAATTCCTAAATAATTCGGCAGGGTGGCTCTGATTATGTCATGCAGAGATATAAATCCGACAACCTCTTGATTATTATTAACCACCGGAAGCCCGGTAATTTTATGTCTGGATAATATACCTATCAAATCTACCAATTTACATGTGGCTAAGACACTGGTAACATCCCGAATCATAATATTCTTTATTTTCAATTAGATTATCCCCTCTTTCTATTTATCTTTATAATCTTTTAACGTTAACACACTGAAGACATTTCTCTACCTCTTCTCTTGAACTAAATTCCTCTTCTTCTCTTAGTGCACTGGCTAAAGCACAGGCCATAGAAAATTTTATTGCTTCCTCAAGATTTTTCCCCTCTTCGGTTAAGGCAATTGCAAATCCTGCAATCAATGCATCGCCTGCTCCGATTAAATTTACGATTTCATGATAGTCAGTTTCGGCAAACCATATTTCATCTCGGGTAGCAATTATATCTTTTTTTTGTTCCAGAGAAACTACACCAATTTCTGCCCCTCTCTGCACAACTTCTTTTGCTGCTTTAATCGCGTCTCTTTCCTTATCAATTTTAATTCCAAAAACTCGATTGTTTTCTCGAAGGTCGGGCTTTGCTAAAAAAGGCCTTTTCTCTAAACCTTTTATAAATTGTTCTCCGGAAGTGTCTAAAATAGTTTTTACTCCTCTTTCCTTGGCAATGGAAATTAAATCTCCATATATGTTTACAGGAACTCCTCGAGGCAAACTTCCAGATAGTGTAACTGCACTACATTGAGACATAACCCGATAAAAGATTGATTTTAGCATCTCTAAGTCATATTCTGTAATTTTAGGTCCTGGCTCACTAAGTAAGGTATGCTCTCCCGCTTTTTTATCTGAAATAATTGTATTGCTTCTAGTCTTCTCTTCAATATGCCAAAAATTAGTAGTTATGCCCAGCCCTCTTAGTTCTTCTTCTATCATTCTCCCTCTGCCGCCTCCCAAAAATCCGACAGCGATAGTTTCTCTGCCATATCCCCTAATAGCTTTAGACACATTTATCCCTTTACCCCCAGAAGTGGTATGGGCATTTAGAACTTTATTGTAATGATTTATTTTTAAATTACTAACCTCTAAAATCACATCTATGGCCGGATTTAAGGTAATAGTGCCTATCATATTTTATCCCTTCCTTTTTCTTATGCTAATTTTTATAGATATTTTTAAAATTATAGCTTAATTAAGTATATTTATCAATCTTTGCTCGTATATCGTATGTCGTATATCGTAAAGAAATAAAAAGAGAAAAAAGTAGGGGTTTGATTTATCAAACCTCCAAAAAATCCAGGGCGGATGAACCCCCCCCATACAAAAGAAATAGTATAATACCAAAATAGGTTCTGGATTTTAAATTATGGTTTTTAGTTTTTCGCTTTAAATTTTTAGTTTAAATATATCAAGATAAATCTGAACGAAATACAAAATACGAAATACGATATACTATTCCAAAAACTTTTTAAATAGTTTAATTATTATAATCCCGCAAATAAAGCCGCCAATGTGAGCAAACCAGGCTACCCCACCCTCTCCTGTTCTAGCCGCCAAAGAAGATATGCCATATAAAAATTGGTATATTATCCAAAAACCTAATACTACTACCGCAGGAATTTTAATCAATCTTATAAAAAAACCAAAGATAATTACCGTAGTTACTTTAGCTCGGGGATAGAGCAATAAATACGCTCCTAATACACCGGCTATTGCCCCACTTGCTCCAACCATTGGTACTTTAGAATCAGGATTAATAAATATTTGCGTGAGGGCAGCAATTATTCCACAAAACAGATAAAAGATTACAAATTTTTTTCTACCTAAATAATCCTCTACATTATTTCCAAATATCCATAAAAATAACATGTTTCCTAATAAGTGAACAATACTGCCATGCATAAACATAGAGGAAAATATAGTTAAATAAATAGGTGATGGACCGGAAGGCAAAAGATCGATATGATGAGTAATTTCAAAAGGAAGCAAACCCATTGAATAGATAAATTCAGCGAACCTTTCACCTAAGGATATTTGATATAAATATACTATTGAATTTAGCACAATTAATGCTACTGTTATTAAGGGAAATTTTTTTGTTGGTACATCGTCATAAACAGGAAACATAAATTAGCACACCTTTGGATAGTCGTTAGTATTTAGTATTTCGTATATAGTATATCGTATATCGTAGAGAAATGTAAATGTCAAGCACTTTTCCCATCCCTTCGGTAAGTACATTTCCTATTAGTGTGGTAAAGATATTTCCCTATACCACGGTAAATAGATTTCCCATTTAACAAGAAACTAGAAATGATCATTCTCCCTTCTTTTGATTTTTAAGACGATATGATTCACCTTCCAGGTTGAAAATCCTGGCATGATGTAATAAGCGATCCAAGAGTGCTGTGGTCATGATACTATCACCCATCATCTCAGCCCAGGAGTCAAAACTTTTATTGGAAGTAA
>ASPA01000068.1 GCA_000405605.1 Atribacteria bacterium SCGC AAA255-G05 | reverse complement strand
TCCATCTTTAGTGATAAATTTTCCATATTCCCTCTTCCCCAGTTTGACATTAATGATCTACTGGCAGGACTGTTAAATGCTATAGACCTTTACCACAAAGAGGAAGGGGTTATTCCGGGCAAAGAGATAAAGTGCAGCAATTGCCATTTAACCTATGATGAGTTTAAACAATCTGGAAAGTTAGGCTGTAGTGTGTGTTATCACGATTTCAGAGAACAGTTAACTCCTCTTTTAAGAAGGTTACATGGAAATAGTGAACATGTGGGGAAAATACCGCGACAATCTAGAGGTAAATTGAATAAAATAGAGAAAATCAAACAACTAAAGAAGGAATTGCAGGAACTGGTATTAAAAGAAGAATACGAGATGGCAGCAAAGACGAGAGATGAGATATCGAAGCTTGAAGGAGTATTAAAGGAAAAAAATGCAAAATAAAGATAAAAGTAAAATATTGCAAAATTTGAAAGAATCTACTGCTGAATGGACCAATGGACAAGGCCCTTTATCTGATATAGTAATAAGCTCAAGAATTAGATTGGCTCGTAATGTGGAAGGTATTCCCTTTTCACCAAGGGCTGAAAAAGCAGAACTAAAGAATATCTTTGAGCTTAGTCGACAGGTTATAGAAGAAGATTCTCTTTTTAAGGATTCTAACTTACTTTTATTAGATGAATTGACTCCCCTGGAAAGTCAATTTTTAGTGGAAAAACATCTAATTAGTATTTATCATGCTAGAGAGAAACGCCTTTATAGGGGTTGTGTTTTTAATCAAAAAGAAACATTGAGCATAATGATTAACGAAGAAGACCATTTTCGAATTCAATATTTACTTTCAGGGTTGCAATTAAATAATATTTGGGAACTTATCAATGAGATTGACAATAAAATTGAAAAAAAGGTAACTTATGCCTTTAGCGAAAAAGAAGGATATTTAACTTCCTGCCCCACTAATGTAGGAACCGGGATGAGGGCTTCAATAATGTTACACCTACCGGCCCTGGCAATGGTAAACGGTATAAATGACATATTAAAAGCCATATCTAAAATAGGTTACGTAGTAAGAGGATTTTACGGAGAGGGAACTGAAGTAATGGGAAATTTATTTCAGGTTTCCAACCAAATTACTTTAGGTCTTTCCGAAGAGGAAATTATTGATAATTTGGAAAAGGTTAATCAACAAATAATAAACAAGGAAAAGAAAATAAGAAGAGATCTATTATCTAATTCTAAAAGTCAGTTGGAAGATCAAGCCTGGAGAGCTTATGGTATTTTGAGTAGTGCTCGTATTATATCTTCAGCTGAAGCAATGGAGCTTTTATCTAAATTAAGGTTTGGAGTAGAGTTAGGGATAATTTCCCATCCTAAATTAGGGACTTTAAATAAATTGATGCTACTAATACAACCTGCTTATTTGCAAATGTTAGCAGGCAAAGATTTAGACCCTTTTAGCCGGGATTTGCAAAGAGCAATATTGATTAGAGATAAAATTAGCGGATAGCGTTTAGCGTAGAGCGTATAGAAAAACAGTGATAAGTAATGAGTAATTAGTAACAATTTACGGGTTGCAAGTTACAAGTTTGAAAAAAGAAGTAGGGACGTATTGCCATACGCCCTCAATAATTTATATAAAACCGTAGGACAGGCGTTTCGCCTGTCTATGTAAACGTAGGGGTTCGATTTATCGAACCCATTTTGGGTCGAATAAATTCGACCCCTACTTAATTGGTGAATCGGTCAATTATTCAATTGTTATTAACTAACTAATTTAAAAAATAAGATAAAAATAAAATTATTTACTAAAATGGAAGGATGTGCGTAAAGAATGTTTAAAAGATATACTGAAAAAGCAAAGAGGGCTATAATGATAGCTCAAGAAGAAGCGATAAACCTAAATCATGAATACATAGGGACTGAACATATTCTTATTGGTTTAATAAAAGAAGAAGAAGGAGTTGCCTCCCAGGTTTTAAGACAATTGGGGGTGAATATAGATAAAGTAGTAGAAGAGGTAGAACGATTAGTAGGAAAAGGCGAGTATCAACAAGTAGGTGAAATTGCTTTTACTCCTCGAGCAAAAAAAATCTTAGAATTAGCCTCTCAAGAGGCAAGTCAATTAAAAAATAACTATATTGGCACCGAACACATATTATTGGGGTTAATAAAAGAAGGAAGTGGAGTAGCGGTTAGAATTTTAGCAGACTTGGGTATTAATCTGGATAATGTTTATTCAGAGATTATGAAAGTTCTAATGGAGAGTGGAACACAAGGTTTTCCATCTGCTCCAGGAAAAAGAACAACTAAGACTCCTGCTTTAGATGAATTTGGAAGAGATTTAAACAAATTGGCTCGAGAAGATAAATTAGATCCGGTTATTGGCAGGAGCACGGAAATTCAAAGAGTGATACAAATTTTAAGTAGAAGAAAGAAAAATAATCCCTGCATAATAGGAGAAGCCGGGGTAGGAAAGACGGCTATTGTGGAAGGTTTGGCTCAAAAGATAACTAATAATGATGTTCCTGAGATATTAAAAGAAAAAAAAATTATCTGTCTTGACCTGGCTTTAATTGTTGCTGGCACTAAATACCGAGGTGAATTTGAGAAGAGATTAAAGAAGATTGTCAAAGAGGTTCAGGAATCAAATGATGTTATATTATTTATTGATGAAATCCATACTCTGGTAGGTGCCGGAGCAGCTGAAGGGGCAATAGACGCTTCTAATATATTAAAGCCTGCTTTAGCAAGGGGAGAGCTTCAAGTTATTGGGGCAACTACTGCCGATGAATACCGCAAGTATATTGAAAAAGATGCTGCTTTAGAGCGCAGATTTCAACCAATTTATATTTCCGAACCCTCAATAGAACAGACCGTTAAAATATTGCAAGGGCTTAGAGACAAGTATGAAGCCCATCACAAGATAAAAATTACCGATGAAGCCTTAGAGGCAGCAGCTCATTTATCAGCTCGTTATGTTTCAGGCAGATTTTTACCGGATAAAGCTATCGATCTGGTAGACGAAGCGGCTTCCCGGATTAAATTACAAAACACCATTTCCCCACCCGATATGAAAGAAGTAGAAATTGGATTAAATAAAATAAGGAAGGAAAAGGAATCCACAGTAAAGTTGCAGGAATTTGAGAAAGCGGCTCGATTAAGGGATAAAGAAAAAAAACTAGAAGATGAACTCCAAAAGATGAAAGAAAAATGGGAGACTAGAAGAAGGGTTAACAAAGTAGGAGTTACAGAAGAAGATATTGCAGAAATTGTTTCCAGCTGGACCGGGATTCCAATTTTTTCTCTTAAAGAGGAAGAGGCACAAAAACTACTTAGAATGGAGGAGGAATTGCATAAAAGGATAATTGGACAGGATGAAGCTATAATATCTATTTCTAAAGCCATAAGAAGAGCCCGAGCCGGAATGAAAAGCCCCAAACGTCCCATTGGTTCTTTTATATTTTTAGGACCTACCGGAGTAGGTAAAACAGAATTAGCCCGTACTTTAGCTGAATTTCTTTTTGGTGACGAAAATGCTTTAATCAGTTTAGATATGTCTGAATACATGGAAAAATTTGCTGTTTCCCGATTGGTTGGAGCCCCCCCTGGTTATGTGGGGTATGAAGAGGGAGGTCAATTAACTGAAAAAGTAAGGAGAAAACCTTATTCGGTAGTATTGTTAGATGAAATAGAAAAAGCACACCCTGATGTCTTTAATATTTTACTGCAGATTTTTGAAGATGGCAGGTTGACTGATTCCCAGGGGAGAGTAGTAGATTTTAAAAATACAGTTATTATTATGACTTCCAATGTTGGGGCTACCTTAATTAAAAAGGGAGCCACTTTAGGATTTCGGGGGACTAATGAACCTGAAGAGATTTCCTATAAAGATATAAAAAATAGAGTAATGGGAGAGTTAAATAAAACCTTCCGACCGGAATTTTTAAATCGAATTGATGAGGTAATAGTCTTTAAGTCCCTTACTAAGGAGGAAATTAAAAAAATTGCAACTCTAATATTAAATAATGAAGTCAAAATATTATTAAAAGAGCAAAAGATTGACCTGGAAACGGCTGAGGAAGTTAAAGAATTATTAACCAAAGAGGGTTATGATTCTAATTTTGGAGCTCGTCCTTTAAGGCGGACTATTGAAAGATTGATAGAAAATCCTATTTCTGAGAAGTTATTGGCTGGTGAGTTTAAGGAAGGGGATTGTATATTAATTAAGACAAAGGGCGGGAAAATAATATTTTCCAAAAAGAAGAAATAATCAGATTAAAATAAAGGAGCTAAAATGAGCAAAGAGAAAAAGACTATTTTTCGATGCCAGCAATGTGGCTATGAATCTTCACGATGGTTAGGGCGCTGCCCTGATTGTGATGGATGGAATACCTTAATTGAAGAAGTACTTAAAGAAGAGAAGAAATATTCTCTTCATCCCGAAGGGCATTCTATACCTTTGCCCATTAGTAAAATTGAGATTGAAGAAGGTAAATCGAGATATAAAACAGAAATTTCGGAGTTTGATAGAGTATTAGGTGGGGGGATTGTCCCTGGTTCTCTAATATTAGTTGGGGGAGAACCGGGTATTGGAAAATCTACCCTTCTTTTACAAATAGCCAATTCCTTGAGCAGCAACTGTGGGGTAATTTTATATATTTCTGCAGAAGAATCACTTTATCAAATTAAATTAAGAGCTACCCGATTAGGTGTTTTTGCGGAAAAGCTTTTTTTAGTTTCCGAAACCGATATAGAAGTTATAAAAAAACATATCAGTGAAATTAAACCAAAAGTGGTTATTGTAGATTCCATTCAAACTATTAATGATTACGAGATTAGTTCCTCACCGGGAAGTATTAGTCAAGTAAGAGAATGTACTGCTCAATTAATGCGTTTAGCTAAAAGTAAAGAAATTTCTGTCTTTATTATTGGACATGTAACTAAAGGAGGGATACTAGCTGGGCCTAAAGTTCTTGAACATATTGTAGACACTGTTCTCTATCTGGAGGGTGAACAATACAATATTTACCGGATACTTCGCTCTACAAAGAATAGATTTGGTTCTACCAATGAATTGGGAATATTTAAAATGGGAGAAAAAGGATTAGTAGAAGTATTAAACCCTTCTGAATTACTTCTTTCAGAAAAACCTTCTCATGTTTCTGGTTCAGTGGTGGCAGCTACCTTTGAAGGCAGTAGGCCATTATTGGTAGAGATGCAAGCCTTGGTGAGTTATAGCAACCTGGGTATACCTCGAAGAATGACTACTGGCGTAGACTATAATCGGGTTTTACTTATCCTGGCGGTTCTCGAAAAAAGAGTGGGATATTCCTTACACTCTCAAGATGTTCATGTAAATATTGCTGGGGGAATAAAAGTATTAGAACCTGCCTTAGATTTGGCTATTATTATAGCTGTAGCCTCAAGCTTTAAGGATGTGCCGATTGATCCTGCAACAGTTATATTTGGAGAAGTAGGGCTGGCCGGAGAAGTCAGGATGGTGAATCAAGTAGAAAAGCGGATACAGGAAGTATCTAAAATGGGCTTTAAAAGATGTATTATTCCAAAAAGTAATTTAAAGAATTTAAGCAATTTTTCATCAAAAAAGGGTTTAGAGATTATAGGAGTAAAGACTGTTCAAGAAGCTATAGATCTTGCCCTTAATTAAATTCGTATCGCGTATTGCGTATCGAGTATCGCGTGCATTAGCGTATAGCTAAGAAAAAACAAGAAACCCGAAGTCAGGACAAATTAGTATTTAGTATATAGTAAAGAAACCTTATTCTTATCTCGTGAATCGTATCTAGTAAAGAAGTCAGTATCCAAGAGTCAGAATTCAGAATAAATTAGTATTACATATTGTGTGGGAATAAGTGGGTAGCGTGAAGAAGAGAAAAGAACCAATCAAATATTAACGGCTAAGTAGACTGGAAGACCGGTGGACTGGTAGACTAATTTAATTGGAGAATTGGCTAATTGGTCAATCGGTTAATTACATAATTGGTTAACCTATTATGTAAGATTATAAATCCCTAAAGTAGAGATTCTTTCTTCTTCTTTTTTAATTATTTCATCAAAATCTAAATTTAGTACGTTACATATTGCGGTGGCGTAAAAAAGACTGGAACCTAATTCTGTTTCGATAATTTCTTTACAACTATCACATAATGAACCTTCTATATGGGTATCCATAAATTTATAGATTTCCGTTAATTTTGTATTAGAAGGAATGATTTGTTTCTTTGCTTTAATTTTTATACAACCGCATTGGGTAACCGCTTTAGCAATTGCACGGTTTACTCGGGCATTAGATTCTTGATATTTAGTCATAAGGTCAAGGATACTTCGATGCTGGATTAAAAATTGGTCGACACTTTTTTGAAAAGTAACATTTCCATTTTCTTTATTCATAATTAGTACCCCCGTGAAAGCATTTTGCTATTTAGAGAAATACCGAGATATTTTTAATGAAATTACTAAAATTATCAATTTCAGCTTTATTTAATTATACTTACAGGTTAAGCTCTTTGTCAAGGGATATTATTCAGTTGTTAGTGAATAGCATAATTAGTATTTAGTATATAGTATATAGTGAAGAAAGGAAGAAATAGAATTTAGAAGTGGAAGCTCGATGTGTAATATTTCTTATTTTGACAGAAATAAGGGAGCATGCTATAATTTATTTGGTTTTCAGAGAATTAAAGGAATAACTTAAGAGCTTGAAGATTTAGTATTTGGGCAAATAAGTTTATTAGAGTTATGAGTATCAAATTAAAAATAATTTAAGATATTATTTATAAAATGCGAAATATTAAAAAAGGAGGTGATATTTCTATACTTTTTATAAATAAAATAGCGCAAAGAAGGAGGAAATAACTATGCCGGCGAAAAGAATTTTAAAAATCATATTTATTATTGTTGGCGCAGTGATAGGCTATGAGGCATATAATGTATTCTATTTTATTCCTGACTTATATATTTATTATGATGTTTTATTCAAGATCTTAACAATAGCCGTAGGAGGAACAGTTGGTTTTTTGTTCTCCCTTTTATTTAATACCAAAATCCAATGTTTATTTTCAGAAATTATTTGCTATTTACAAAAAATACCCGCTCAAAACTTTGCTACTGCCACAATTGGATTAATTATTGGTCTTGTTATTGCAAATTTGTTAGCCTACTCACTCTCATTTATTCCCATAATTGGTTCTTATCTTCCTATTGTATTAAGCATAATACTAGGAGCTTTAGGAATAAATATAGGAATTAATAAAAAAGATGAAATATTCAATTTTTTTGGGTATTTTAGAAATATTAATAAAGTAAGAAGAAAAGAAAATAGTAAGAATTTTGTCCATCCCAAGATCTTAGATACAAGTGTAATTATTGATGGTCGCATTTTAGACATTTGCCAAACAGAATTTTTAGAGGGTGAACTTATAATTCCTCGTTTTGTTTTGTCTGAGCTCCAGCATATTGCCGACTCTTCAGATTCTTTAAAAAGGAACCGAGGGCGCCGAGGTTTAGATATACTTAATAAAATGACTAAAATCAGAAAGAATAAGGTAAGAATTGTTGGCAAAGATTACAATGAACCCAAAGAGGTTGATGCCAAGATAATTAGACTTGCTAAAGAAATTAAAGCCAAAGTAATAACCAACGATTATAATTTGAATAAAGTTGCACAGCTTGAGGGTATTCCTGTTTTGAATATCAATGATTTATCTAATGCTCTAAAGGCGGTTATCTTACCTGGCGAGGAAATGAATACCCAAATAATAAAGGAAGGCAAAGAACCGGAGCAGGGGATTGCTTATCTTGATGACGGTACCATGATAGTAGTGGAAGATGGACACAAATATATTGGGAAAAAGGTGAATGTTTTAGTGACCAGTATTTTGCAAACTCCTGCCGGTAGGATGATTTTTGGTAGGGTAAAAAGTGTAAGGGATAGAAAATCTAATGAATTTAAAAATGTAGTTAGATTGTCTTCGAGAAAATGAAGGATAGCGTGGAGCGTTTAGCGTAGAGTGCAGAGAAAAACAGTGATGATTGATGGGCAACATGTTAAGGGTTGCAAGTTACGAGTTTCAAG
Organism: Atribacteria bacterium SCGC AAA255-G05; assembly: GCA_000405605.1. Lineage (GTDB taxonomy): Bacteria > Atribacterota > Phoenicimicrobiia > Phoenicimicrobiales > Phoenicimicrobiaceae > Sediminicultor. The sequence goes on along the minus strand of ASPA01000068.1, from coordinate 3,034 downwards.
TTTGGAAAAAAGAGGTAGGAGCCAAATTCGTATCTAGTATCTCGTGAAGCGTATCTCGTAAAGAGAATAGAAGTCAGAAGATAGAATTTAGAATGAAAAATAGAAAACCTAATAAACTCATGATTATAAAAACTAATAACTAAAAACTAAAAACCAGCAACTAACGACTAATTTAATTGGTAAATTGGTAAATTGGGCAATTGGTTAATAGTACAAAATTTGAGAGGGAAGAATAGAAATGCCTTTAAAGATATACAATACTTTAACAAGGAAAAAAGAGGAGTTTGTTCCTCTTAAAAAAGGCGAAGTCAGCATGTATGTTTGTGGACCTACAGTTTACAATTACATTCATATAGGGAATGCTCGACCTTTTATAATATTTGAAGTAGTTAAAAGATTTCTAAAATTTAAGGGTTATAGGGTAAAATACATACAAAATTTGACTGATATAGATGATAAAATGATAAATAAAGCAAAAGAATTAAAGACTACAGTTTCGGAATTAGCGGAAAAATTTATTCAAGAGTATTTTATTGATGCTGATTCACTTAATATAGAAAGAGCAGATATTCATCCTCGAGCAACAGAACATATCAAGGAAATAATAGAACTGGTAAAAGAATTAGAAGAAAAAAGATATGCTTACAAAATAGACGGTGATGTATTTTTTAATGTATCTAAATTTAAAGGTTACGGAAAACTTTCTGGTCAAAATATCGAAGAACTAAAAGAAGGAGCTCGAGTAGAAGTAGATGAAAGAAAGAAGGAACCTATAGATTTTGCCTTATGGAAAAGAGCGAAGGAAGGAGAACCCTCATGGGAGAGCCCCTGGGGGAAGGGGAGACCCGGTTGGCATATTGAATGTTCAGCTATGTCGATGAAATATTTGGGAAAAAGTTTTGATATACATGCCGGGGGTTCAGATTTAATCTTTCCCCATCATGAAAATGAAATTGCCCAAAGTGAAGCTTGTACTAACCAACAGTTTGTAAGATACTGGATGCACAATGGTTACCTTTGTTTAAACAATCAAAAAATGTCTAAATCTTTAGGAAACATAATGAAGGTAAGAGATATTATCCAGAAGTACAAAGGAGAAATAATTCGCTATTTCATCCTTTCAGCTCACTATAGGAGCCCCCTTAATTTTAGCGAAAAGCAGCTTCAACAAGCAGAGAGTAGTTTACAGAGACTAAATAATACAATTTTTAACGTAAAGCATTTATTAAAACTGGGTAAATTTAGAAAATCAAAAGATAAAAATGATAAGCTTATCTTAGAAAAAAGAAGAGAGAACAAACAGAAATTTATAGAAGCTATGGATGATGATTTTAATACCCCTGTCGCCCTAAGCCGGTTATTTGGTTTTGCCAGAGAGGTAAATATCTACCTGAGTTCTTCAGGCACAAAAAATAAAGAAGTGCTAGAAAAAATTCTTGAATCTTATTATGAATTAGCCGGTGAAATATTGGGGATTTTGAAAGATTTTGATCAAGAAGAAAGCTTCGAGCAAGAAATCAAGAAATTAATTGAAGAGAGAAAAGAGGCGAGAAAAAAGAGGGATTGGGTTGAATCGGATCAAATTAGAGATAAATTGAAGGAAAAAGGAATACTTCTCGAAGATACCTCTGAGGGAGTAAGGTGGAAGAAAATATAATAACGTATCTCGTATATAGTATATCGTATATCGTGAGGAAAGTATAAGAAAGAAGACTAATTAGTATATATAGTATATAGTAAAGAGATATGAAACCAGAAGACAGAATAAGAATAGGATGATTTAGTAAAAAGGAATAGCGAATTTAATTAGTCAACTAATGACTAGCTTAACTAACTAGCCAGGTAACTAAGTAACCAACTAACTATATACTCTACTATATACGAAATACGATATACGAAATACGAATTTCTAAGGAGGAATAACCAATGAGGCTAAAAGAAGGGGAAAAAAGTTCTGTTAATTGCCGGAATTGTGATGATGAAGAGCTTATTTACTTAGCTTGCCAAGGAAATTTGTTAGCAGAAGAATGTTTGATTAATAGATATAAAAAATTAGTAAAAATAAAGGCCCGCTCTTATTTTTTAATCGGTGCTGATACGGAAGATATTATTCAGGAAGGAATGATTGGACTTTATAAAGCAGTAAGAAATTATCAATTTAAAAAACTTTCCTCTTTTAAATCATTTGCTGAGTTATGTATTACTCGGCAAATTATTACAGCTATAAAAGGTGCTACTCGACAAAAACATATACCTTTAAATTCATACACCTCTCTTAATAGACCAATTTATAATGAGGATTCTGACAGAACTTTATTGGATATCGTAGATAATATGAGCATTAATGATCCTCAGGATTTATTTTTAAACGGTGAAAAATTAAATAATCTTAAAGTGAGAATCAAAAGAATATTATCAGACTTAGAAAGAGATGTTCTGGAATCTTATTTAGATGCTAAATCTTATCAAGAAATTGCAGTTGATTTAGGAAGGCATGTAAAATCTATAGATAATGCTTTACAAAGGATAAAAAGGAAGTTAGAATTAATTACGAAATAATTTTTAAAAAGATGTTTTTAAAAAGATTGACTTAACTATAAAAAATAATTATAATGTGTAAAATTGCCGATGTAGCTCAGTTGGCAGAGCAGCTGATTTGTAATCAGCAGGTCATCCGTTCGAACCGGATCATCGGCTCCAAGATAAGAGAATAGTATCGCGTATTGCGTATCGAGTATCGCGTGAAGAAAATAGAAGCAAGAAGCCAGATTAGTATATAGTAAGATAGCAGTTGCAATAAGGGATTAAATGATATGGAGATTTAAATATTTGTATCTTGTTTTTCTGGCGATACACGAAATACGATATACTATATACGAAAATAATGGGGAGGTACCAAAGTGGTTAAATGGAGCGGACTGTAGATCCGCTGGCTGAACGCCTTCGAAGGTTCGAATCCTTCCCTCCCCACCACTTTAGTTATTACGCCCGCGTAGCTCAGTTGGAAGAGCGCATCCTTGGTAAGGATGAGGTC
>ASPA01000067.1 GCA_000405605.1 Atribacteria bacterium SCGC AAA255-G05 | reverse complement strand
CTCTTTTCTTTAAAGATGGTAAGTATCTTTTTTGGTATATTTTTTCTATTTTAGCATGAATTCTGGTATTAATAAATGGTAAGGTTTTATTAGTCACATAACCGTTAATTGGTTCATTGCTAAATTTAAGAACAATCAGGCGAAAATGCAAAAAAGGGATGTTTTATTAAAAATTTACAAAAGTTTGTATAATTTTTTTGGACCATTGAACTGGTGGCCGGGGGATACCCCCTTTGAGATAATGGTGGGTGCAATTCTTACTCAAAATACTTCCTGGAGTAATGTGGAAAAGGCAATAAATAATTTAAAAAAAGAAAATTTATTAGAACCCTGGAAACTTTATCGCATAAACCAGGAAGAATTAGCCCAATCGATAAAACCATCCGGTTATTATAATATTAAAGCAAAGAGATTAAAAAATTTTGTAACTTTTTTTATAGAAGAATTTGAAGGTTCTACTAAAAAAATGTTTTCTGATGACAGTAAAGAGTTAAGAAAAAAATTATTGAAGGTAAATGGAATTGGGCCAGAAACAGCAGATAGCATATTATTGTATGCCGGAAAGAAACCATTTTTTGTAGTTGATGCTTACACAAAAAGAATATTTTCACGACATAAATTAATTTCGCAAGATGCTCACTATCATCAAATACAGGAATTTTTCAGTCAGAATTTAGACAGAGATGTAAAATTATTTAACGAATTTCATGCTCAGATTGTTATGCTCGGTAAGACAATATGTACCAGCAAGAATCCCGATTGTGCTAAATGTCCGATTGCCTTTTTACACACAATATATCATGTAATATGAAACATAATTAATTTCAAAGCAAGGAGGGGAAATATGTTAGAAATTGTCAAAACAGAGAGGAAATCACTTAACGATTATGTCGATATTATAGGAAAGGAGGAAATTGAAAGTATTAAGAAACTGGCTTTGCCTTTAAAGGGGAAAAAGGTAGTACATATAAATGCTACCTCATTTGGAGGGGGAGTAGCAGAGATTTTATCTGCTTTAGTTCCTTTAATGAAAGATGTAGGGATAGAGGCTGAATGGCAGGTGATAAAAGGTTCAGATGATTTTTTCAATGTAACCAAGGGTATGCATAATGGCTTGCAGGGTATGGATGCCCCATTTACCAAAAAGATGAAAGAAATATTTTTAAAAAATAATCAACTAAATGAAAAATTATTCGAAGGCGAATATGATTTTATAGTAATCCACGACCCTCAGCCAGTGGCAATATTGAATTATCGGCAAGAGAAGAAGGGAAAATGGATTTGGAGGTTTCATATTGACCCTACAAGCGCTCAGGAAAAAATTTGGCAATTTATCAGGCCTTTTATAGAAAAACATGATGCTGCTATATTTACTTTAAAAGAGTATGTAAAAGATGACCTTAAAGTAAAAAATATTACCATAATCCCTCCAGCTATCGATCCCTTAAGCCCTAAGAATATGGATTTAGATCAGGAAGAGATTGAAAATATAGTAACAAGATATAAACTAGATCTAAATAGGCCAATTATAACTCAGGTTTCCAGATTCGACCCCTGGAAAGACCCTTTAGGAGTTATTGATATGTATAGGATGGTAAAGAGAGAAGTAAAAGATGTACAATTGGTACTTATTGCTTCGATTGCCAATGAGGATCCGGAGAGCTGGGAATATTACGAAAAAACTGCCCGACATGCAGGCGAAGATTACGATATATATCTTCTATCCAATTTGAATGGCGTAGGGAATTTAGAGGTTAATGCCTTTCAGAGAGCTTCAGATGTAATTATTCAGAAATCCTTAAGAGAAGGATTTGGATTGGTAATTACCGAGGCGTTATGGAAGGGGAAGCCTGTCGTAGCGGCCAATGTAGGCGGTATCCCCTTGCAGGTTGATAACCGTCGCACAGGATATTTAGTTGGGGATATTTCTGAATGTGCTGAAAGGGTTATTCATCTTTTAAAAAATTCAGAGATTGCAAACAAGATGGGTACTTCAGGGAAGGAGTATGTTAGAAAGAATTTCTTAATTACCCGTCTGCTAAAAGATTATTTGATTTTATTTAATCGTCTAAAATAAAAAGCTAAGAAGATTCATTCTGATTTTCTATCATAAAGTTCGCTTAGTTCTTTTAGTTTTGGCATTTCATCTTGTTCCAGCTTTAATCTTTGTTGAGGCATTATTCTCCATAGCCAGTTATTTTGGGGATAGGCAGGATTATTCATTCTTGCCTCTTTTCCTAATCCTAACACATCCTGAACTGGAATAACGGCTAAAAAAGCAACCGAGGCTTGAGCCATACGAATAAAATCCCAGTGAATTTCTTCAAAATTAATCTTTTTTCCTAAATATCGCTCAATGTATTTTTTCTGATTCTGCTTTAATTCTTCGGACTGCCATCCCTGGATGGTGTTATTATCGTGGGTTCCGGTATAGACCACACAATTAAGCTCATAATGGTGAGGGAGATGAATACTGTGAGGAAAATCATCACCAAAGGCAAAAATCAAGACCCGCATTCCGGGGAAGTGCCATTTTTTTATTATTGCTTTGACATCTTCGGTAATATCACCCAGATCTTCAGCAATAAAGGGAACGGTGGGGAATTGATGGATGATATGAGTTAAAAAGCCTTCTGTGGGAGCCGTTACCCAGTGACCGGGAATAGCTGTCTTTTCCTTAAAAGGTACTTCCCAGTAGGCAACTAATCCTCGAAAATGGTCAATCCTTAAAAGATCGATCATTTGAAGATGTTGTTTAATTCGCTGGATCCACCAAGTATATTTTTCTTTATGATGTTCTTCCCACTGATAGACTGGATTTCCCCAGAGTTGACCAGTTTTACTGAAATAATCCGGCGGGACCCCTGCTTTATAAGTTTGCTCCTTATCCTGACTTAATTTGAAGAGTTGAGGATGGCACCAGACATCCATACTGTTATAAGTGACGTAAATAGGCATATCACCGATTATTTTGATATTTTTTTTCCGGCAATAATTTTTTAATTGACTCCATTGATGAAAAAAGAGGAATTGTAAGACTTTTTCCCGTTTCATTTCCTGTGCCAGTTGTTTCTTTAATTTTTGAATCGTTTCTTGCTGTCTATTTTTAATTTCCAAGGGCCACTGGTTCCATGGTTTCCCCTGAAAAGAAGACTTTAGTGATTGAAAAAGGGCGTAATCTTCCAGCCAGAATAAATTTTGCTGACAAAACTCTTGATAATCTCTCTGATATGACACTAATCTGGCAAATCGCTGATAGGTTTTGTCTAAAAGCTTGTTTTTTATAGAATAAACCTGGTTAAAATCGATATCTTTTTTTTGGGGCAGGGCATAATTAATTATTTCTTCTTTTTTAAGAATACCATCTTGATAGAGTAGCTCAGGGCTGACAAAAAGGGGGTTACCGGCAAAAGTAGCGAAGGAATGATAAGGAGAATTTCCGTGTTGCGGTTCTGTCGGGTTTAAAGGAAGAATTTGCCAATAACGTTGTCCATTTTGAGCTAGTAAATCGATAAATCGATAAGCTTGTGGTCCTAAATCTCCAATGCCATATTCTGATGGCAAAGAAGAAATATGCATCAAAATACCGCTGTATCTTTCTGTCATTTTTACGAATACTCCTTATTGACGAAAATGAGGGCAACAGAAAAATGATTTAGTAATCCTCTTCCCAGCAGTAAATAGTTTAATTGAATTTGATAAATAGTTAAGGGGATTTTCATTGAAAGGGTAACTCAACATTGAGAATATAACCTAATTGTTTAAATTGGGACAGCCATTCTTGATTTTTTTCATCACCTTGTGCGGCTTTTTCCTGAATTGCTTTCATCTCTTTTTGTTGATACATTTCAAAATAAATATTCTGGGCTTTCCATAGGTACAGCTGTAAAGCAAGTGGTTTTAAAAGATTGAAGACCTTGATGATTTGAATGATCTTATTCAAGTTATTTAAACTCACATTTAAATTATCTAAAGATTGATTGACCCAGTTACTTATTTTAAATCCTAAAGTAGCATGATCAAGGGTAATAGACCAATCCTGTGCTTCCTGGACTAATTTCTCTAATTTTGCGAGATCAATGACTTCCTGAGAAAATAAAGCCAGTAACTCTTGGTTGGTTTCATAGGCGGCAATAGAAGAAAACGGTTGAAGGATAGGAATATTTAACTGGTGTAAAAAATTCATCATGGTATAATTATCAATATAAATCTGATGAAGATTAGTATTGATTTGTTCGAGATTGAGATTCATGATTTCCCGAATCACTCTTCTTTGCTCATCCTTAAACAGATACCAGAGTGAATAGCTATTTGTACCGAAATGCTGGTCCATTAACCGGACGATGGCTGCCACATCCCCTAGATCAAAGGCTTTAATGATTTCATTTTGCATGATATCATAAGCTTTTTCATCCATATAACTTCGTACTCCGCCGTTTACGTTGTAGTCTCCTAAGTGGAGGACGGCAAAACTGATTTTGTCTTCTTCCCAGGTAATTTCTGATCGAATATTCGCCTGCCCGATAGCTATTTTTAATTTACCATTCTCCAGGCGATTTATTTTTCTTTGGTTGATTTGATAACAAAAAATGCTTTTTTGGTCACCGTCAAAGAGAGAAGATATCGCATAATGGGTTGCTACTCTTAATAAATCAACCATTACCGGCTTAACTAGTAACTGGTAAATTTTGGCTCCGTTCTGATAACGGGGGATATTGCTGGGAGCTTGTTCCAGTATTTTTAAATATTCTTCTTCCGGAGAATGATTGGCAAACCTTTGAATAAGCTGAATACAGCGGGCAGCATATTGCAGGATCTGAATGGTTTCGATACCGGAAATTTCATCAAAAAACCAACCACAGCTGCTATACATGAGCATGGCATTTCTCTGCATTTCTAATAATGTTAATGCTTTAGTTTTTTCTTCTGAATTAAGTGGATGGGAACTGTATTCTTGCAAAAAAGATTCGATATGGTCTGGATTTCGATTTAAAACAATTGAAATATATTCGTTTCTTGCCTGCCATACATCTTTAAAATAGGTAGAGGCTTCTTGTTCAAAGATATGAATGGATTGGTCTCTTAACCAGTCCATCGCTTCCCTTAAGGGTTTTCTCCATTTTTGATGCCAGCCAGGGTGCATACCGCTATGACAGCCACAATCACTTCGCCATCGTTCAATCCCATGGGAACAGCTCCAGGAGCTATTTTCTACAATTTCCACTTCATAGCTGGGTGGGTGAAATTCTAAGTATTCTCCGTAATTGGTGATAGTGGCCAGTTTGTTTTCTTCAATGTAATGTAAGCAATAAGCCAGAGCCATATCACCAAAGCGATGATGATGACCGTAAGTTTCTCCATCTGTGGCAATATGGACCAATTCCGGTTGACTATTATCTTGGGAAAATGAAATGAGCAAACGATTGGCTAGTTTTTCACCGTTGCTTAAAATATCTCCAAAGCTAACCTCTTGGGAAATAGGCCCATTATAGAAAAAAAGATAAATTGATTTCCCCGAAGGGAGATGACATACATAAGGCTGTTTGGTATTAAGACTCGATTGTTTGACTTCTTGCCAGAGATTATTTTTTTCCATTTTGCGAATTTTTTTAGCTTGATGAGGGGCAAGGATGGTAAATTGAATCCCCAAATCAGCCATGATTTCCAGAGTTCGATAATCAACCGCTGTTTCCGGTAGCCACATTCCTTCGGGATAGCGGCGGAAACGGGCTTGGAAATCTTTGATGCCCCAGTAGATCTGGGTATATTTATCCCGGTCATTGGCTAGCGGCATAATGATATGATTGTAGATTTGGGCAAGCGCAGAACCATGGTCGTGGTAACGTTCCTGACTTATTTTATCTGCTTCTAAAACGGTTTGATAAATTTCAGGTTGATGTTTTTCCATCCAGGAGAGTAGGGTGGGGCCAAAATCAAAACTAATACGGGAATAATTGTTGACAATTTTAATAATATTCCCTTGTTTATCCAGAATGCGTGAATTACTGTTCCCTTTATAGCATTCTTCGGAAATTTTTTCATTCCAATCATGAAAGGGATAGGCAGAATCCTGTAATTCAATATCTTCTAACCAGGGGTTTTCCCGGGACGGTTGATAGAAATGGCCATGAATACAAATATATTTTTTTTGGTTTGGATTCATATTATTTACACTCTCTTTTTTAGAAAAAGGATACCTAGAGGAGGAAGGGTAAGGGAAAGAGAATAATCTTTTCCGTGAATGGGGTTTGGTGTTGTTTCCACAGAGCCGAGATTTCCCTGTCCGCTCCCGCCGTAAGTAATGGCATCGCTATTTAATCTTTCTTCCCATATTTCTTTACTCGGCACCCCAACGCGGTAATGATGCCAGGGGACTGGCACAAAGTTACAGATAACCAGGACCTGGTCATCTTTTTTTTCACCCTTTCTTAGAAAAATCAGCACAGAGTGTTCCAAATCATTGGCATTGATCCATTCAAATCCCTGGGCTTCAAAGTCGAATTGGAAGAGGGCCTTCTCATTTTTATAAAAATAATTTAAATCTTTAATCCAGTTAAAGATTCCTTGATGAGGAGGGTCATCAAGCAAATGCCAATCAAGGCTGGTGTCATGATTCCACTCTTTTCTTTGTCCAAATTCTCCCCCCATAAAAAGCAATTGTTTTCCTGGATGGGCAAACATATAACCAAACAGTAAACGTAAATTGGCAAATTTTTTCCAATCGTCTCCGGGCATTTTTTCCAATAAAGATTTCTTTCCGTGGGTGACCTCATCATGAGATAGAGAGCTGACGAAATTTTCATTGAAGGCATACAGGAGACTGAAGGTCAGTTGTTGGTGATGATATTTACGGAAGAGAGGGTCTTCGGAAAAATAGGACAGGGTGTCATGCATCCAGCCCATATTCCATTTCATTCCAAATCCCAGGCCGCCTAAATAGAGAGGACGGGAGACCATCGGCCAGGCGGTAGATTCTTCGGCAATGGTTTGAACATCTGGAAAATTTTGGTAGATGGCTCCATTTAATTTTTTAATGAAGTCAATCGCTTCCAGATTTTCTCTACCCCCAAATTGATTGGGGATCCATTCACCCTCTTTTCGGGAATAGTCCAAATAAAGCATGGAGGCAACAGCATCTACCCGCAGGCCGTCAATATGATATTTTTCCAACCAAAAAAGAGCGCTGCTGATTAAAAATTCTTTAACCTCATTTCTTCCATAATTAAAGATGTAGCTGTGCCAGTCAGGATGGAAACCTTTCTGTGGGTCGGCGTGTTCGTAAAGATGGGTACCGTCAAAATAAACCAGTCCGTACTCATCGCCGGGGAAATGGGAAGGGACCCAATCCAGAATGATACCGATTCCCTGTTGATGGAGATATTCAACAAAATACATGAAATCCTGGGGGGAGCCGTAACGGCTGGTCGGGGCAAAATATCCCAGAGTTTGATAACCCCAGGAGCCATAAAAGGGATGTTCCATAATCGGAAGCAGTTCAACATGGGTAAAACCCGCCTGCTTCATATAATCTGCCAGGATAGGGGCTAATTTTCGGTAATCCAGAGAACCATTGGTCGAATCAAGTTGTTGCCGCCAGGAACCTAAATGCACTTCATAGAGCGAAAAAGGCTGGTTTAAGCCCATATATTCTTTTCGATGACTCATCCAAGATTGGTCTTGCCAGTGATAATCTAAGTCCCATATGATTGATGCCGTTTTAGGTGGTTTTTCCCAGTAAAAGGCAAAAGGATCGCCTTTATCAACCTGGTAACTCCTATGCCGCGATTTTATGTGGAATTTATAACGCATTCCCTTTTCAATTTCGGAAATAAAGCCTTCCCATATGCCGCTGCCGGAATGTATTTGCTTTAACAAATGGGAATTAGATTGCCACTGATTAAAATCTCCGATAACAGCAACTGATTGGGCATTGGGAGCCCATATAGCAAAGTAAACGCCCTCTTTCTCTTTGAATTTTATCAGATGTGCTCCTAATTTTTCATATAATCGGTAATGGGTTCCTTCTTGATGTAGATAAATATCATCTTTACTAAATAAGGTAAAATATTCCATCTGATGGGATTTATTTTTCTTCATTAATCCCTCCTAATTCATATAAAATGCCTTTAAATGGGATCGGCAGCCAATTGGGTCGGTGATTCATCTCATAACCTATTTCATAAACTGCCTTTTCCAGGAGATAGACTTTTAGCAATTGAGGTAATTGTTCCTTTTTTTCGGGCAAGAATGAATTCTCTTTAAATTGTTCCAGATAAGCTTTTAAAAATACTTTACTGATGTAGTGGGTCCATAGGTTTGCCCATGGTTCCAGCGTTTTATAATCTCCTGAAGTATCTTGTTGTATCAAGGGAGCAAAAGAAGCATAATGAAAAGAACGGAGCATTCCGGCAACATCTTTCAAAGGACAACGTTTTAATCTTCTTTCCCCCAGTGGCCGGGCTGGTTCGCCTTCAAAATCAATAATATAGAAATCGTTTCCGGTATAAAGGACCTGTCCAAGATGATAATCTCCATGGATTCTGGTTTTCATTCCTTTTATTTTTTTGGAAAGAAGTATCTTGCAATATTGTAATATTCGGGTTTCGTTTGTCAATATTTGAGTCAGTTCATCCTGGAGATCTTCTGGAAGCTGTCTGGCATTTTTTCTTAAATCCTGAAATGTTCTTTTAACTAAAGTCTGGATAGATTGATAAAGAGCACGTTGGTAAAGAGTAGAAAAGGATTCTGGTCTAAAATCCTGATTTTCACTGGGTTGAGCTAATGCCAGGTGAAGTTCTGCCGTTCTTTTACCCAGAAGGCAGATCATCTCAATATAGGGAGTGCCGATTAGCTCCTGAAAGAATTCCGGAATATCTTGCTCTAATCTATCAAAAAGGGAGTCCGGGAGAGATGGTATCTTATCCAATTCTCCTATTTTAGAAAGAACCCTTTCGTAGTAACGTCCCAGGGCATCTTGTGAATAAGTCCAGCCATTTCCTACACTTTGGATAAATGGATATAAAATACCCAGGGTAATCGTTGAGTGGTCATTTTTTTGAAATTCGATTGCCCCGGAGAAGGGAGAAATGTTGGCATAACCGGCTTCTTCGGTTAAGTATTTTCCTACCTCTAAATCAGGATTAACCCCTTCATCCAGTTTGCGGAATAATTTAAGAACGGCATCCTTTTCGTAAATGATCGAGGAATTACTTTGTTCAACTCCCATTAATCTGGAATTTTCAAAGGTCAATGCCTTTCTTCTTAATTTTCGGAAATATTTACCGGGATAGGCTCGAATTGTTCCTTGCTCACCTCTAATCATTCGCCTTCTGGCAACCAGCTGGATCAATGTTTGATGAAATGCAATATCATGGACTGCATCGCAGACAATGCCTTCCTGGTTATCAGAATGAACTTTAAATAAAACGGATTGCGGCATTTCACGCTGGAGGTATTCCGCTTTTTCCTTTTCCAGAAAAGAAAGAGGGAGGAGGTAAAATTCTTCCAATCCTTCAGTATAGCTAACTTTTAGAAAAAGCAACAAAGAAGTACTATTCGCATTTTTTACCGGTATTTTTTCTGTGATATTAACTTTTCTTATTCTTTGTGATTTTTTGCCAAACCAGCGTTGTTCTTTTAAGAAGAAGGGGATAATCGTGCTTTCCAACAGTTGGGCTGTTTTACCATTAAAAAGGTTTAGCCAATTGGTTTGGGTATTTAGGACCGGGATTTGTTCCCTTTTTTTAGTCATTCCCGGATCATCTTCTTTTTGGAGGGAAAACCAGAAATAATCATGAAATCCCATGGTTAAGATGTAGGGCGTTTCCCTAATGACCGGAAACTGATTTTTACTGAAAATTTCTACCGGATGATATCCGGCATATTGGGCTAAATCCAATTCAGCCACCTGGGAAAACCGGGATAGATTGACCACTACCAGGATAATTTCATCTTGATATCGACGAATAAAAGCCAGAACCTTGTAATTTTCCGGATGAAGAAATTCAATTTCCCCTCTACCGAAGGCTTTATATTTTTTTCGCATATCGATCACTCTTTTCATCCACCAAAGAAATGATGTTTGATTTCTTTCCTGGTTTTCCACGTTCACGGTTTCATAATGGTACTCCGGATCGATGATGACCGGGAGATATAGTTTCTGAGTGTTAGCTCGAGAAAAACCGGCATTACGGTCTGTGCTCCATTGCATCGGGGTTCTCACTCCATCCCGGTCTCCCAGGAAGTGATTATCTCCCATGGCAATTTCGTCACCATAATAGATGGTCGGGGTTCCCGGTAGAGAAAAAAGGAGTATATTCATAATTTCCATTTTTCTTCGGTGATTATCCAACAAGGGAGCCAGTCGTCGGCGAATACCCAAATTAATTCGGGCGGTAGTATCCCGGGCGTACACTCGATACATATAATCTCTTTCCTCATCAGTGACCATTTCCAGGGTTAATTCATCGTGGTTTCTTAAAAAAAGAGCCCATTGACAATTTTCCGGAATCGATGGGGTTTGTTCTAAAATATCAATGATGGGAAATCGATCCTCCATTTTTAGAGCCATAAACATGCGGGGCATTAGCGGGAAGTGAAAAGCCATATGGCAGGCATCTCCTTGACCGAAATATTGGATGGCATCTTCTGGCCATTGATTCGCTTCTGCCAGTATCATCCTGTTTTGGTAATGCTTATCCATATGGGAACGTATTTTTTTTAAAAAATCCAGTGATTCCGGCAGGTTTTCACAATTGGTTCCTTCTCTTTCAAATAAATAGGGGACTGCATCAAGACGTATTCCATCAATCCCCATTTTCATCCAGAAATCAATCACTTTCAACATGGCTTCCTGGACTTCCGGATTATCATAATTTAAATCGGGTTGATGAGAATAGAAACGATGCCAGTAATAATAGCCGGATATCGAGTCTCTGGTCCAGTTGGATGTTTCGAAATCTTTAAAAATAATTCGCGCCTCCTGGTATTTATCCGGGGTTTCACTCCAGACATAAAACTTTCCCCATCTGGAATTAGGGCCTTCCTTTCTTGCCCTTTGAAACCAGATATGCTGGTCAGAGGTATGGTTTAAGACCAATTCTATGACCACTTTCATTTCCCGTCGATGTGCTTCTTTTAAAAAATTCTTGAAATCGCGTAAATTACCGTAATTGCGATGAATATTGAAATAATCAGCAATATCGTATCCATCATCCCTTAAAGGTGACGGGAAAAAAGGAAGCAACCAGATG
>ASPA01000066.1 GCA_000405605.1 Atribacteria bacterium SCGC AAA255-G05 | reverse complement strand
TATTAATTTAGCTTGCTCTTTAAGCGAAAAAGGTTTTAAAGTAGGAATATTGGATGCTGATTTACACGGGCCATCGGTGGCTATAATGTTAGGATTTGAAGGGAAGAAATTGCAGGGAAGTTCGGAAGGAATAATTCCTATGAGTGTTTCTTCTAATTTAGTAGCTGTTTCTATGGCTTCTCTGATTGAAACTTCTGATGCCCCTCTTATTTGGAGAGGCCCTTTAAAGATGATGGCTTTAAAACAGTTTTTAGGAGAAGTAGAATGGGGTAATTTAGATTTTCTTATAATTGATTCTCCTCCAGGGACAGGAGATGAACCTTTATCAATTTGCCAACTCATTCCGGAATTAGAGGGAGGCATTATTGTTACTACTCCACAGAAGGTTGCCTTATTAGATTCTCGAAAGTGTGTAAACTTTTTAAAAAATCTTAATATACCTGTTTTGGGTATTATAGAAAATATGAGTGGATTAAAGTGTCCTTATTGTGGTAAAAATATTGATTTATTCAAATCCGGAGGAGGGAAAAAAGCAGCAGAAGAATTTAAAATACCCTTCTTGGGCAAAATACCCATAGATTTAAATATGGTAAACTCTACAGATGAAGGGAAACCCTATATTTCTACATATAAAAATTCAGAGACTACCCAGGTTTTTAGTAAGATAGTAGAATTAATTCTCGCTAAAATGAAATAACAAAAATATTTTACTCCATTATAGTATATTGCACTAATTCTGTAGCGCAAAGGCATTGTCGTGAATGTGGGGTTGGTTTTCAGGTTGATTTTCAAGATTAATCTATAAAGGGTTTTAATAGTATGCAAGTAAGGAATATCTGCAAATGGTATAATGTTTGCCCCATGAAAAGGTATTTTGAAGAGGGAAAATTAGACATAAAATGGATTGATGGTTATTGTAAAGGAAATTACCATCGCTGTATAAGAAGAGAGATGGAAGAGGAAGAAAAATATCATCCCGATAATATGCTTCCTGATGGGACTATTAATAAAAAATTAAAGATGTAAAACAAGGGAAATATATTATGTATTATACCTATACAATAACCGGATTAGTGCTAATAATCTCTTTTATTATAAATAAACAGAAAACCCTCAAGGCAGTTAAGATTGCTGTTGTAAAATTTAAAAAAATATTTCCCACTTTTATTACTATGCTTATATTTGTTTCAATTATCCTTTTTCTTTTTCCCGATGAAGTAATTTCGAATTATTTAGGAAATAGTAGCAAATTTATTAGTGTTTTATTAGCCTCCTTTTTTGGGTCGATAACCTTAATGCCCGGTTTTGTAGCTTTTCCTCTATCCGGTATTTTACTAACTAAGGGAGTACCTTATATGGTTTTATCCGCATTTACCACTACCCTAATGATGGTAGGTATAATAACCTTTCCGCTAGAAAAAGAATATTTTGGAGTAAAGGTAACTGTAATAAGAAATATAATCAGTTTTTTCATAGCTCTTATTGTAGCTGTAATAACCGGTATTTTATTTGGAGAGATTTTCTAATGAAAAAAAATGTTAAAATAAGAATAGCTTATATATCAACTTATGTTCTTTTCTTAGTTGTATCCTTAATACTGGGGTATAATCCAGGAAAAGAAATTACTTTTAATTTTATTTCTTTCTTAATATATATGCTTAAGATACTGCCTTGTGCCTTTATATTGATAGGTCTGTTTGAGGTATGGGTAAAAAAAGAAGTAATTGAAAAACATTTAGGTGAAGAATCTGGTATTAGGGGATATGCATGGGTTATACTGCTTGCCGGGACTATCGCCGGAGGGTTGCTGGTAGCTTTTCCCATTGCATATTCTTTATATAATAAAGGAGCAAAGCTCAGTATTGTCTTTACTTATATAGGAGCTGCAGCAATTTGTAGAATCCCTATGACTTTGTATGAAGCATCATTTATGGGAGTAAAATTCACTGCCATAAGACTATTAGTGTCGCTGCCGTTGGTTATCATAACTTCGATATTATTAGGAAATTATTTAACTAAGAGAAATTATAAGATGGCAGAAGGTAAGTAAATCAATATTTTATAGTTACAGTCTTAGAATAATAAAATTATTCTTAAATAATGAAAATAAAACGTAAAAAAAATTAAAGGCGAAGTGTGAAAAAAATGAATAAGGTAGAGATTCCTTTAAACGATTCACCGGTTGCCTCGCCAGGCGTTCCAGTTTATCTGATTTCAACAATGAGTAAAAGCGGAATAAGAAATATTGCTCCTTATGGAATGGTGATGCCAGTCTCTCATAATCCTCCTATTTATGCAATTGGTTCAGATAAAGATAGAGATACTTACCGAAATATTGTGGAGACAGAAGAATTTGTTTTAAATGTTCCTTCCACTTCTATGTTAGAAAAAGTAAATCTTACCGGAATAAAATTTCCTGCCGAGATAGATGAATTTGAAAAAGCAAAATTCACCCCCATCCCAGCTTTAAAAGTAAAGCCGCCTTTAATTGCAGAGTGTAGGTCTCATTTTGAGTGTAGATTATTGAATATTTACGAAATAACTAAGACCAGAGTTATTATAGTTGGAGAGGTGGTAGTTGTTTCAATAGACCAGGATTTATTTTTGAAGAATTTTGCCAAACAAAAGGGACAGTTAGATCCTTTGTTTTATGTTCAAGGAGCTTATTTCGGATTGGGAAGATATGTAGGAAAAAGATAATAAATTCATTAGGAGTGTATAAAGATTAGATGAAAACTTATTTAGATTGTATCCCCTGTTTTTTCAGACAGGCCTTAGATGCTGCTCGAATTGCGGGAACAGATGAAATTAAGCAAAAGCAGATTGTGGATATAATTTCTCGATTGATACCCGATTTCCCTTTAGAGGCTAGTCCTCCAGAGATGGGAAGAGAGATATATAATTTGGTCGGAAAAATATCTGGAGTGAAAGACCCTTTTAAAGAGATTAAAGAAAATAGTAATAAGTTTGCCTTAAAACTTTATCCTGAATTAAAACAAGAAATAAATAATTCGGAGGATCGGCTTTTAACTGCCGTAAAATTATCTATAATCGGTAATATTATCGATTACGGAGCTAAAAATTCCTTAGATGTGCCAAAAGAAATAGATTATCTTTTTCAAGGAAATTTTACAATTAATAATGAAAATAATTCAACTACCTTTAAATATAAACAATTTAAAGAAGCCTTAAATAAGGTTAATAGCATAATTTACTTGGCTGATAATGCAGGAGAGGTAGTATTTGATAGACTGTTAATAGAAGAATTAGTAGAAGAACTGGGCAAAGAAGTAATTTACGTAGTAAAGGGTAAGCCTATTATTAATGACGCTTTAATAGAAGATGCTTTATTTTGTGGAATAAATAAAGCATCTAAAATTACTTCCAGCGGGTCGGATGCCCCAGGTACATTACTTAAATATTGTTCACCTGAATTTATTAGATTATACCAAAATGCAGAATTAATTATCAGTAAAGGACAGGGAAACTACGAAGCTCTTTCAGAAGAAGACAGACCCATATTTTTTCTATTTAAAGCAAAGTGTCCGGTAATAGCCGAGGATGTTGGTTGTAATGTAGGGGATATGATATTAGTAGGCAGGTGAAAATAGGTTATAAATATTATTAATAAACCAGAAGCTACTTATGCATTAATAATAGATGTATTTGAAGATTTAAAAATTAGAGTAGGCAAATTAGGAGAAGTATTTTTTATAAAAGGAGATTATCTTTATATTGGTTCAGCTAAAGGTTGCTTGGAGGCCAGGCTGAGAAGGCACTTAAAGAAAGATAAGAAGAGTTTTTGGCATATAGATTATCTTTTAGAGAATAAAAGGGCGAAAATATTGCAGATTTGGATGATTTTAAAATCAATTGAATGCGAAACAGCTGAGGTATTTTATAGAAATCCGTTTACCGAGATAGTTAGTAAAGGATTTGGTTCTTCAGATTGTAAGTGTTTGACTCATTTATTCTTTATAAAAGATAAAAAGAAAACAGAAAAGATCTTAGTAGAAATAGGTTTTTTGAAAAGAACAAAATCCGGAAGTTAGGATAGTATTTAATAGAAAATATATTTCAAAATTATTTTGACAAATGTAAATTAATAATTTACAATGATATTGAGACTTAATTGCAATAAGAAATGAGGAGATTTAATTGATTACTGCTGAGCAGAAATTCGAAGAATTTCTAAAATCAAAAGAATTAAAATATACTTCTGAAAGAAAGCTTATTATAAAGACAATATTTTCATTTAATAAACATTTTGATATAGAGGAGCTTTTTGAAAGATTACGTAAACAGGGGAATAACGTCTCCCGTGCTACTATCTACAGGACGATTCCATTATTGATTCAAGGTGGCTTAATAACTGAAACCTTACACTGTCAAGATAAAACAAGTTATGAAAATATTTTTAATAAGGAACATCATGATCATCTCGTTTGTATCAATTGTGGAAAAATTATTGAGTTTTATAATGAAAAAATAGAAAAACTACAGGAAGAAGTTTGCAGGCAACATAATTTTGTACCTATAGAACATCGATTAGGGATAAAAGGATATTGTGAAGATTGTTATAAAAAGATAAAAGGCGAAGTAAAGTAGTTTTTTTTAAGTTATTAATGAGAATGAGTCGCATTATATATTAATGAATGAAATGGAGGTAAAAATTTGAATCCTAAATTTCTTTACGAATTACAACCGGGAGAATGGGCAAGAATTATTAATATTGAAGGAGGACGAGGCCTCAGACAGAGATTATACTTGAGAGGGGTAAAAGAGGGAGATACTATTCGTGTGATATCCTCGATACAGGGTCCAGTGGTGATAGAAGCTAATAGAAGCATAATTGCTTTGGGTAGAGGTATGGCTCGAAAAATTAGAATAATAAAAGGAAGGTGAAAAAATGGAAAAGAAACTATCTGAAATGAATTATGAAGAAGAGGGCAGGGTAGGAAGTATTAAACAGGATTTAAAAAATAAGGTAGCTGGTATGGGTATAAGGGTTGGTAAAAATCTTAAAATGATTACTAAACATCCTCTAAGAGGTCCAATTGTGGTAGAGGTTGATGGGGCTCATACCTCCTTAGCATTGAGCATAGCTGATAGAATTATCGTAGAGGTAAAAAAATGAAAAAAATATTATTAATGGGAAATCCAAACGTGGGTAAAAGTGTATTTTTTAATCGACTAACTGGAGCAAATGTTATTGAATCTAATTACCCTGGCACTACCGTTGATTATACTAAAGGATATATGAAAGGAGATAGTGAGGATTTTGAAATTATTGATGTACCCGGAACGTTCTCTCTGGAAGCAAAAGACAAAGCTGAAGAAGTAGCTGTAAAAATGTTAGAAGAAGAAAAAGGGGCTTTAGTAATTTGTGTAATTGATGCTTCTAAGATAGAGCGAGGACTTTATCTTTGCTTAGAGATAATAGAGAGGGGTTATTCAGTTGTAATGGCACTTAATATGTGGGATGTGGCTGAAGATAAAAATGTGCAGATCGATATAGAGAAATTAAAAAACATTCTTAATATCCCAGTAGTGCCAACGGTTGCTATAAGTGGCAAAGGATTTAAAGAAGTAGTATTAAGTATAAAAAAAGCAGCTTCAGTTGGAGTAAAGGAAATTATGGAAAGGGTTGGTGAGACAAAATGACCTTAACTGCTGATGAGAGATGGGATTTAATTGAAAAAATATCCAATAAAGTGGTAACTTTTGGTAAATTTAAACATACTTTAAAAGATGCACTAGGAGAACTTACCGTTAAGCCTTTAACCGGTATTCCCATTGCTATAACTGTATTATATGGTTTTTGGAGTGTATTTTCTTCTTTTGCCGGTACATTATGTACTGATGGATTTTTTGTCAAATTGTTTGATGGACATTTTTTGCCCTGGATACAATCAGTTTTTCCAGGTGTAGGTGGATGGTTTTACTATATCTTTGTAGGAGACCCGGCGGCAGATAATTGCTTTGAGGCTTTTGGGGTTCTAACTTCCGGACTTTTTGTAGCTATAGGTGTTGTTTTACCGGCAATATTTATATTTTATTTAATGATGGCTTTGTTAGAAGATGTGGGCTATATGCCTCGACTGGCTGTACTTGTCGATACTATATTTCATAGAATCGGCTTACATGGATATGCCATTGTTCCTTCCATTCTTGCCTTAGGTTGTAATGTACCGGCAGTAACGGCAACTCGAATTTTAGAAACGAAAAAACAACGTTTTATAATGATGACCTTGTTGGCAATATTTATTCCTTGTGGGGCTCAACTGGGGATTATGCAAGAGGTAATTCCTGAGAGTATAGGTATAGTTTTGCTATACTTAATTTTTGGATATTTTATTTTTGGTTTTATCTTAAATAAGCTTGTTCCAGGGAAATCTCCTGAAATTTTAATTGATGTCCCTCCTTATCAAAAACCAATGTGGAACAATATAGCAAGAAAGCTAAGAATGAGGTTAGGAGGGTTTTTAAAGACTGCGGTCCCCTTTGTGTTATTGGGTTGTGTAATTGTAAATATTCTATATCTTGCCGGGACTATAGATTGGTTGGCTAAAACACTAACACCGCTTCTTACTGGTTGGTTTGGGGTTCCCGGTGAAACAGTAGGTCCTTTAATTGCTGCATTTTTAAGAAAAGACCTTGCGGTTGCTCAACTTAGTACAATTGAAATGAGCAAATATCAAATGATTACATCGGTTGTACTCGTTTCCATATATTTTCCTTGTATAGCAACATTTGTAATGTTACTTAAAGAAGGATGGAAAAACCTTATAGGTAGTTTTGCGGTTTTAGTAACGGTAATATTTTTATATGGTGGCTTGATAAATTTAATTTGGTCATTATTGGGGGTGCAATAAAATGAATGATAGAATTGGAAGAATATATTTTGGAGTTTTAGGAATTGTTACTTTGATTTTTGGGATTACTGATTTAATAGTAACAATGGGTGGTAATGATTTTTCTTGGGGTATTCTTGAGATATCTAGTGACATGTTTAGAGGAGGATGGGGAGGACTTATTGTGATATCCGCCGGCTTTTTTTATTTGTCCAGTCTTAAGAATTTTTTAGAGATTCACCAACTTTCTAAGGCATTAATGGCAAGTATATTGATATGGATATTGGCAGGAACCGATATATTTGTAAGGATTACCGAGTCAATTCTTGGTGGAGAAGAGGGTCCTTGGTTTAATTCCTTGGAGGGATTTTTGGGTACCTATACACCTCCTTATCCACCGGTAATATTCCTGTTACCATTTTCTTTAGTAATATTATTTTTCTTGAGTAAAAAGGGGAAAGCTTAATTTTTTTAATAAAGATCTCATTTTTGTTAGGCTTGACTTTTAATGGTTTTGAAATAATAATAAAAAAAGTAAAAAAAATTAACTCCTTATTGGAAATCTATTAAAAGGGAGACTCGAGAAATATATTAAAAATAGAGCAAGTTTTAAGAATGTGAGAAAGAGAAAGATGGGAAAGGGACAACCTGAGTAGCAGTAGGAATTAGTAAATTTGTAAAAGATAAGTTTTTGAGGAGAGTAAGTTAAGAACGGAAAGAATAAAATCTACGAACAGAAATATTATTAAGGAGGTAGTTTAATGATTAATAGACCAAAAGTTAACCAGATAAGACATCTAGGAAGAGGAGTAACTGAAAAGTTGAGTAGAATGCTTTACGAACATGGCCCCGGCAATGGTACATTTCTGGGACTTCCCTTTGATCAATTGGTTGAACATGGACCAGGTCATGAATGGAAGTGGGAAAGAGCAGCTAAGCCAAGCTCAGTGATAAAATTGGCTAATCTAGGTAATTTTTCAGCCTTGGTACTATCTGTAGGTCAAGCTCAGAAGTATCAACATGATATTAATCCTTCTGTTCCTTTGGTGGTAAAACTGGATGGCCATTTCTATACCGGAAAGGCAAATACAGAGAATTATCCTCGTCCCACCATGTTTGGTACAATAGAGGATGCTCTGGAAGTGGGAGCAGCAGCAGTGGGTTTATCTTTTTATTTGGGTTCCGAGCAGACTGGTGAAGATGTAGAGAGAATAGGGAAAATAAGAGAGGAAGCTCACCACAGTGGATTACCTTTAGTTTTATGGAGTTATCCTAGAGGCCCAGTGCCTGATTCTACTAAAAAGGATAGTTTACTGTGGTGTCACTATGCAGTTTCTGCTGCTGAATCTTTAGGAGCAGACATAGTAAAAACAAAGTTCCCCTCGGTGGTAGAACCCAAGAAAAGAGAGAAGTACGAAGAGTTTATAAAAGAGGAGTACTCTGGCAAGATACCAGAGGCAGTAAAGTATAGAGAACTTGAGCCAGACAGGGGAAAACTGATGGATTATGAAAAAAAGATGGAAGAAGAACAAAAAAAACCGAATTATGATTCTCTTCTGACTAAAGAGCAACATATTGAGAGAGCTAAGATTGTAGTAGGGGCTGGAACCAGGACTTTTGTGATTTTCTCCGGGGGACCGAAAATAACTGGAGAGGCGAAAGCTGCTTTGGAGGATTCAACTGAGATAATAATGGAAGCAGGTGGTGAAGGAAGGATCATTGGCAGAAATTTGTGGGAAGTTCCTACTGAGACTGGCCTTGAATATGCAGATGCAATAAAAGAAGTTATGCAGAATGAGAAGTATAGAAGATAGTTTTCTATAAGAATCGAAGGAGGTGGCGTACCAGACGATACCTCCAAACAAACTAAAAAAAGCTTAAAACAAGCGGTCCGGTTTCTGGCCGCTTTTTATATTAAGCTTGCTTTCATTTTAAGTAGTGACAAACTAAATAGGAGAATTTTAAAAAGAGGTTAGAAATGAAAAATAATATAGAAAATTATACAGAAGAAAGATGTAAAGAGATTTTAAAAAGATTCGGTATTGAGGAAGGTCAGATTGTTCTGGATTTTGGATGTGGCGGAGGGAATTATACTATTCCTGCAGCAAAAATAATCGGAAATGAAGGAAAAATATATGCTGTAGATAAAGATGGATACAAATTAAAGGACTTACAAGAAAAAGCTAAATCAGCTAATCTCCACAATATAGAAATAATAAGAACCTCTGGGCAGCTGAACTTTGGATTTGAAGATGCTGTTTTTGATGTGGTCTTACTCTATGACATTTTCTGGTATTTCTCACTGCAAAGTCCGGAATTATTAGAACTGTTGAAGGGGGTTTATAGAATTTTAAAACCTGATGGTTTAATTTCGGTCTATCCTGAACATATTGAAACAGAAAAGCTTAAACAAAAGATAGAGAAATTTGGTTTTCATCTAATAAATAGATTTCGAGGAAAAATTATCCATGAGGGTAGACCTGAGCAAAGTCAAATATTAAATTTTAGAAAGGAGTAAAAATGATTAAAGTCGAAAAGAAAAACCAACAAGAATTCACAGTAAAAGTGGAAGAGAAAGAATATAATGTAGGTTTAGATGATGAGTATTGGCAAGATTTAACCGGAGGTAAAATAACCAAAGAAGAATTAATCGAAAAGTCATTTAAGTTTTTATTAGAGAGAGAACCAAAAGAATCTATTCTTCCAAGATTTAATTTAAGAATTATCAACCAATATTTTACAGAATTTAAGGAAGAAATAAGGAAATTATAAGATGAAAAGAAGGTAAAAATTATGGGTATTATACTTCCAAAACAAGCATGGACTGAGGAAGGTAAATTGCTTTTTCAGAAATCAGAAATAGTAGAAGATTTTGATCAAGGAAGAGAAATAGTAGATTCATTAAAGAAAACTTTAGAGCATTATGGAGGAGTTGGATTGGCCGCTCCTCAAATAGGGATTTCTCGGAGAGTATTTGTTGTGAACATTATGCCAACTAAAGATTATCCCCAGTTACCTAAGATCGGTTTTCGTGCCTACTTAAACCCAGTAATTTTAGCTGTATCTTCAGAAGTTAATAGTGATTCGGAAGGATGTTTAAGTATATTTTATGCTACCTTTTATGGGCAGGTAGAGAGATCGAGTTGGGTCAGGCTGCAATATCGAGATATTAAAGGGGAAGAGCAGATAGAAGAAATCAATCATCCCTTTCATGCCAGGGTAGTTTTACATGAGAATGACCATTTAGATGGTAAGGTATTTTTGCAGCGAATGAAAGAAGAAGATTTTTCAAAATTATATTGGGAAGAGAATTTAGATATCAGAAAAAGGAATTCAGAGTGAATTACTTTTTTAGAATTGATTGGATTTAAAAGAGTTATTTTAAATTAATTTGAGGGATAGTCTGGGAATGAGATTGGGAATGGTTAGTACCCTTCTTGCTGCCCAGATGCTCGGGAGTGTACTTTCAAATATACTGTGGGCACATCTTTCCGATTTTGTGGGTAATAAAAAAGTCATTCAGATCAATACTTTTATCGGGTTGATAGTTCCATTGGCTGCTCAATTACTACAACATTCCCTGTTGTACATCTTCTTATTTGTTTTAATAGGCTTTTTATCTCAGGGAGAATGATAGGTAAAGATAATTACCTGCTTGATATAGCACCCTCGAGAGAACGGCCAAAATATATTAGCCTGATAGGGACATTAATATTCCCGATATCACTTTTCCCTTTACTGGGAGGATTCATTGCCCAATATATGTCTTATAAAATATTATTTTTTGCCACTGCCATTGTGGTTTTTTTTGGATTCATTTTAAGTTTTGGTTTAAGTGAGCCAAGAGATGCGAAAAAGATTTCAAAATAGTTCAAACTTGTTATGATAATGAATAAGGATGATGAAATAATATAGAAAACTTCATCCTTATTCTAAAATCGAAGTTGAAGGACTGATACCAGGTGACATTATCGTAAAATAATTACACATAATCTATATTTTTACTTGACAATGACAATATAAAAAAATACGATATAATTGCTATTAGAAATTATTGCTATAAGCAAATTAGTGGTAGGTATGCAGGTATGAAAGAAATTTATACGACTATTTTAAAGTTAAAATATTTTTGTACCTGTAATGAGAATAAGATTAGTGACCTGTACCCGATTAGCTGGACACATAGAAAGTCTGCTATAATAATAACATGAAAGGAAGTGTTAAGCTAATGGGAAAGAAAAGATTTACACCTGAATACAAAGAAGAAATTATTAAACTGATTACCGAACGTANAAAGAAGATTAGCGAAGTAGCAAAAGATATTGGAGTGACTTCCACCTCTATAAGAAGGTGGATTACACAATATAGTGAATACGGAAAGGATGCTTTTCCCGGAAAAGGTAACCTAAGAGC
>ASPA01000065.1 GCA_000405605.1 Atribacteria bacterium SCGC AAA255-G05 | reverse complement strand
TTAGGCGGGAGGTTAATAAGAAAGGGCGGAATAAATGCTGGATTAATCAACGATTGATAAATTTATCCACACTTCAAGAGATTGGTAAATTTTTAGTTGACTTACACGGACAACACAATCATCAATTTCTTTTAGACTCTTCCAAGCATATTGACCTGATGGATAATCTGGGTGGAGAGAAAATTATTAAATATAGAAAAGAATTAGCTGACAATTACCGAATGTGGCGGGAAAAGAGCAAAAAGTTATTTCAGTTGATAAAAGATGGAGAGGGAAATTTAAAACGGATAGATTTTTTAAAATTTCAATTAGAAGAAATAGACAAAGCTTCATTGGCTAAAGATGAGGATAAGGTTTTAGAAGAGGAAGAGATGGTATTAAGAAATGCCGAGAAGATAATTGAGACCATGGAAAAAGCTAATTTTGTTCTTTATGAAGGTGGATCAGAACATGCCTCGGTAAGAGATTCTTTAAGCGAAATTTCTATAGATTTGGGAGAGATATCTTCCTTAGACCGGCGAATAGAAAAGATAAGAGAAAATTTAAAAGAAATAGGCTACCAATTTGAGGATATTGTTAATGAAATTGTAAAGTATAAAGACGAAATAGATTTAGATAGCCAAAAATTAAAAGAAGTGGAGGGAAGATTAAATCTGATTAATAGTTTAAAGAGTAAATATGGCTCCACCATAGAAGAGATATTGGAATACCGCCAAAAAGTGTATCAGGAATTAGAAGACATTGATTACAGTGAAGATAAGGTAAAAAAATTGAAAGAAGAGCTCGATTTCTTGGAAAATAAAATATCTGCTATTTCTCAGCATCTAAATACAAATCGAAGAAAGATTGCCGAGGATTTAGAGAAGATGGTGATAAGAGAATTGGAAGATTTAAATATGAAGAAATGTCAGTTTAAAGTTTCAATTGATAATTACGAAGATGATAACGGAATAGAAGTAGAAGGGAAAAAATATAAAGTAGGTCTAAAAGGGATAGATGATATTGAGTTTATGATCTCTCCCAATGTAGGAGAAAGACTGCGTCCTTTGGCCCGAATTGTCTCGGGGGGAGAGGTTTCGAGAATAATGTTAGCTTTAAAATCAATACTTTCGGAAGTAGATCAAGTTCCGACGTTAATTTTTGATGAAATTGACAGTGGGGTAGGTGCACGGCTGGGCGAGGTAATTGCTCAAAAACTGAAGGTGCTTTCTAAAAAAAGACAGGTAATTTGTGTAACCCACCTGCCTCAGATAGCCTGCAGAGCCGGGAGACATTTTTATATTGAAAAATATATTTTAAATAATCAGACCGGAATAAAGTTAATAGAAATGAAAGGAAAAGAGCGGATTAAAGAAATCGCTCGGATGTTAGACGGAAGTCAGATGAGTGAGATTACTATCCAGCATGCCCAAAAGATGTTAGAGAGATAATCTAGTAATAAGGAATAAGTGAAGATAGAATAATAGCAAGATAGTTAAAATACAGTAACAAGTAATATGTAATGAGTAATAAGATTAGATTTTTGAAATTACAAAAACAGGTTACTTATTACACGTTACACATCACATAATTTGCTGGATAACTGATAAACTGGTTAACTAATATTATCGACTAGTTTAATTGGTGAATTGGCCAATCGGCCAATCGGTAAATTGGTATAAGGTTGTTTATTTATGAAAGAGAAGATTAATAATAAAGATAAATGGCTGCAAGAATTTACCACACAAAAAGAGATTCAGAGTACCTTAAAGGCCATAATTCGTTCTACCGATGATGCTATTTCAGTAGTAGATGAAAATGGTTTACATACTATTATTAACCCTGCTTATACCCGGCTTACCGGGCTTATAGAAGAAGATGTTTTAGGAAAACCGCCTACTATTGATATTGCTGATGAGGGTGAAAGTATGCACTTAAAAGTACTAAGAACCAAGAAACCGGTGCATGGTGTAAGGATGAGAGTTGGACCTAATCGCAGAGAGGTGATAGTGAATGTTGCACCTGTAATAGTAGATGGAGTATTGAAAGGCAGCGTGGCAGTGATACATGATGTTTCCGAAATTGAATATTTAAACGAAGAGTTAAAGCGGGTTAAAAAAAGGGTTAGACATTTAGAATCAAAATATACTTTTGAAGATATTGTTGGAAAAAGCAGAGGTATGGTTGTCGCTAAAGAACAAGCCAGAAAGGCTGCCCAAACTCCAGCGACCGTTCTACTTCAGGGAGAAAGCGGAACCGGGAAAGAACTCTTTGCTCATGCCATTCATCATGCCAGCAAAAGAAAAAATCAACAATTTATTCGGGTAAACTGTTCTGCCTTGGTGGATACTTTATTAGAAAGTGAGCTTTTTGGTTATGAAGGGGGGTCGTTTACCGGAGCAAAAAAGACCGGGAAGAAGGGGTTGTTTGAAGAAGCCAATAAAGGAACCATATTTTTGGATGAAATCGGAGTGATGAGCCTGAATCTACAGGCTAAGTTATTGAGGGTACTTCAGGAAAAAGAGATTATAAGAGTAGGAGGAAGAAGTTCTATTAATGTGGATGTTAGGATAATTTCAGCAACTAATATTAATTTAAAAAATGCGGTAAAAGAAGGAAGGTTCAGAGATGACCTTTATTACCGATTATATGTTATCCCTATTTATATCCCTCCTTTAAGGGATCGTAAAGAAGATACGCCTCTTTTAGTTAACAATTTGATAAGAAAATATAATCAAGATTTTGGAAGAAACGTAAAAGGGATTTTATTGGAAGCATTAAATATATTATCGAGTTATTCCTGGCCGGGGAATGTAAGGGAATTAGAAAATGTAATTGAAAGAGCAGTAATAAACATGAAATTGAACGAAGAATTAATTTTACCCAAACACATTCCTCCTTTATTTGAGTTAAATAAAGTTGAGGTTATCGAAGAAAAAACAGCTATCAGTTCCGAACCTGACAATTTAATTGATTATAATTTAGATAAAAATAGTTTAAAAAAAATAAAAGATGATACGGAAAGAATAGCCCTGATACATGCTTTAAAAGCTGCCAACGGAGATAGTTTAAAGGCAGCAAAAAAATTAGGAATCAGCCCGAGAAGTTTTTATTATAAAATAAAAAAATGTAATATTAAAAAAGTATATGAATATAAATAGAGAGCAATTAGCCAATTCTCCAATTGCCCAATTCACCGATTTATCAGAGAGCGGCAATCCCCATTTGAGATTGTTTCCCCCGTACTTATTGACAAAATGTTACACAATGTGCAAATATATGCAATAATATGCAAACGAAAATAAAATTATGATTTATTTTAAAATAGCTTTTTATCAATTAACAAAAAGCTATTTTTTGTTTTATTAGGGTTGCTCAATGAATTGGCACGAAAATTGCTT
This sequence comes from Atribacteria bacterium SCGC AAA255-G05, assembly GCA_000405605.1. Taxonomy (GTDB): domain Bacteria; phylum Atribacterota; class Phoenicimicrobiia; order Phoenicimicrobiales; family Phoenicimicrobiaceae; genus Sediminicultor. The sequence continues at coordinate 8,083 of ASPA01000065.1, read as the reverse complement.
AATAATATAGTTAACGGGTTATATGTATTGATAAAATAGAAAATAAAAAGGAGTGGGAAAAATGTCTATAAATACTGAAGAATTTTACTCCGTCTTGGCTTCCAGAATGGAAGCTTCAGCTATTCGGGAGATTTTAAAATTAGTTCAAAATCCGGAAGTGATATCCTTGGCGGGAGGAATGCCGGATCCCAAGACTTTTCCGGTAGAAGATATAAAGGAAATAACTCAGAAGGTATTATCTAAAAATAGCGCTCGAGCCTTACAGTATAGCAGCACCGAAGGATCGCCTGAATTAAGAAAATGTATTTTAGAACATTTAGCAAAAGACGGTAATAATGGGGAATTAGAAAATATAATTATTAGTTCCGGTTCACAACAAGGATTAGATTTAGTGGGTAAAACATTTTTAAGTCCCGGAGATGTTGCAATAGTAGAACTGCCCAGCTATTTAGCTGCTTTAAACGCTTTTTATAGTTATGGGGGAGAATTAGTAGGTATACCTATGGATGAAGATGGGATGCGGATGGATATATTAGAGGAAGAACTTACCCGGCTTAAAAACGAAGGTAAAAAAGTTAAGTTTATTTATACCATTTCCAATTTTCAAAATCCTGCAGGAGTAACCATGTCTCTGGCTCGACGAAAGAAGATTATCGAAATTGCTCATAAATTTAATGTATTTATTGTAGAAGATAACCCTTATGAAAAACTCAGATTTGAAGGAGAACCGATTCCCTCTATATATTCTTTGGAAAAAAATGGTTCTGTTATTAGTCTGGGTACTTTTTCCAAGATATTATGTCCCGGGTTGCGGCTGGCTTGGATCTTAGGCAATAAAGAAATAATAAGGAAGATGGCCATACTGAAACAGGCAACCGATTTATGTACCAGTATCTTAACCCAATTAATTGCTTGTGAATATTGTCTATCAGGTAAATTAGAAGAAAACATCAAGTCTAATGTTCAAATTTATAAGAAAAAAAGAGATGCAATACTAAATGCTTTAGAGAAATATTTCCCAAAAGAGGCTGTCTGGACTAAACCGCAAGGTGGATTTTTTGTAGTTGCTACTTTACCTGAGAACATAGACACCAAAGAAATGCTTAAAGAGGCAATTGAAGAAAATGTGGCCTATGTGCCCGGTGCTCCATTTTTTGCTGATGGAAAAGGCCAAAACACTATGCGGCTGTCTTTCTGTTATCCGAGTGAGGAAGATATTGAAGAAGGCATTAAGAGAATAGGTAATTTAATCAAGAAGAAAATTAGAAATTAAGAAACCGTATTCGTATCCAGTATCTCGTGAATCGTATCTTGTTTAGGATTAGTTAGTTGGTTAGTTAGTTGCCTGGTTAGCTGGGTAAGGAAAAAGAAGAAAGAACGAAATAAGTATTATAATGTAGGGGCACGATGCATCGTGCCCTCAGAAAAAATTAGATAATAATATGGCGAGGGCACAATTCATTGTGCCCCTACAACCTAACGACTAATTTAACTGGTAAACCGGGTAACTGGGTAACCAAATAGTTACATGAACTTGTAACTTATCTTCAAAGTTAACGACTAACGACTATTCACTAACGACTAAGCTAATTGGCAAATTGGTCAATCGGCAAATTGGCAAATTTTTAAAGAGGTGGTAAGAAAAAGATGTTAAAAACTTTTAATGAAGTTTTAAACAAGGCCAAGGATTATGGTCCTAAAAAAATGGCAGTAGCTTCTGCTGGCGCAGAAGATGTGTTAATGGCAGTCGAGGCTGCCCGAAAGGAAGGACTTGCTGATTCAATTTTAGTCGGCGATAAAAAAGAAATTATTAAGATAGCCGATGAGATGAGTATTGACCCTGCTAATTACGAAATAATTGACAAAACTGATAAGACAGAAGCAGCCCGGTGTGCTGTAGAGTTAGTACGAAATAAAAAGGCCTCCATATTAATGAAAGGCATGATAGGGACAGCAAGGATATTGAAGGCTATTTTGGATAAAGAGATTGGTTTGCGGACTAATAGGATTCTCAGTCATGTTTATACCCTGCAGATTAAAGGTTATGATCGTTTGCTTACTATGACCGATGGAGCTATGAACATCAGTCCCAATTTAGAACAGAAGGCTCAAATAATACAGAACGCGATCTATTATGCCCATTCAATGGGTATAGAGAAACCTAAAGTGGCAGTTGTTGCAGCATTGGAATTAGTGAATCCCGATATGCCGGCAACTATTGATGCAGCCTGTTTAGCTAAAATGAGCGAGAGAGGACAGATTATTGGTGGAATAGTAGATGGACCGTTAGGTTTTGATAATGCTATTTCCAAAGAAGCTGCAAAACACAAGGGAGTTAAAAGCCCGGTTTCCGGAGAAGTAGATATTATATTGGTACCAAATATTGAATCAGGAAATATTTTTGCCAAAGGTTTAGTCTATTTAGCTAACGCAGTACCGGCAGGATTGCTTTTGGGGGCAAAAGCCCCGGTAGTATTAGTTTCTCGTTCAGATACTGCGCAGTCAAAATTGTATTCTATCGCCCTGGGAGTATTAATGAGTGAGATGACTGAAAACAAATAAGATTAGCTGAGCCAAGAAAGGTGATATTTTAATGATCAAAGATTATAAAATATTAGTGATAAACCCGGGTTCTACTTCTACCAAAATAGCATTATTCTCTAATGAGCAATTGCTGTTTGATAAAAAGATTGAGCATAGCAGTGAGGAATTGCACGTTTTTCATAAGATTATCGACCAATATGAATTTCGCCTGGATATAATATTAAATTTCTTAAAAGAAAAAGGGATTGACCATTCTGCTCTCGACGCGGTAGTAGGTAGGGGAGGATTATTAAATCCTATTCCCAGCGGTACTTATCGCGTAAATGATAAAATGTTAGAAGACCTTCGCAAGGGAGTAAGCGGAGAACATGCCTCTAATTTGGGAGGATTACTTGCTAATGGAATTGCTGAGAAGTTATCCATCCCTTCTTATATAGTTGACCCGGTAGTAATTGATGAAATGAAACCTATTGCCCGAATTTCCGGTATGCCGGAGATTCCTCGAATCAGTATACTTCACGCCTTAAACCAGAAAGCAATTGCGCGAAAAGCAGCTTTAGATTTAGGTAAAAAATATGAGAAAGTTAATTTTATTATAGCTCATTTGGGTGGAGGGATTTCAGTAGGAGTTCATTGTAAAGGAAATATTATTGATGTCAATAATGCTCTTGATGGAGAGGGTCCTTTTACTCCCGAGAGGAGTGGCGGAGTACCTGTGGGTGCACTGGTAAAACTTTGTTTTTCCGGAAAATTTACCAAAGATGAGATTAAGAAAAAGATAAAAGGTAAGGGCGGGTTAGTAGCTTACCTTTCTACTAATGATGTTAGAGAAGTAGTAAAAAGGATTAAACAGGGAGATAAAAAGGCAAAATTAATTTTAGAGGCCATGGCTTACCAAGTAGCCAAAGAGATTGGAGCAGGAGCTACTGTATTAAAAGGTCAAATAGATGCTATTATTTTAACGGGAGGTATAGCTTATAATAATGAATTTGTTAATATGGTAAGAGATAGAGTGAGTTTTTTATCTTTAGTTATGGTATATCCGGGTGAAGAGGAGATGCTGGCTTTATGTGATGGTGCTTTAAGAGTTCTTAAGGAAGAAGAGGTGGAAAAAGTATATTGAATAAACATATAAAGATATTTGTAGGAGGTTTTGGAAGCGGAAAGACAGAAATTGCCATTAATTATTCAATATATTGTAGAAAAAGTTATACCAAGGTTGCTATTGTGGATTTAGATATTATTAATCCTTATTTTAGAACTCGAGAAGTAAGAGATGCCTTAAATCTCAAGGGCGTGGAGGTAGTTGCTCCTGAAGGTAAATTAACCTATGCTGACGTACCTTTAATCTCTCCGGAAATAAAGGGTTTAATTCAAAACCCGAATTATTGCTTAATTCTTGATGTAGGTGGGGATGATGTAGGGTCTGTTATTTTAGGCAATTTCAGAAATTTTATTCAAGATTTTGGCTATGAAATGTTATTGGTTGTAAATTCTTATCGGCCCTTTACTAAAGGTGTACCTCAAATTAAACAGATGGCTCAAGAAATAGAGAATAGATCTCGATTAAAAATTCACGGAATAGTAAGCAATCCGAATTTAAGCAGCCAGACCGATGAAGAAACAATTAAAAAAGGGCATCTTTTGATAAAAAAGTCAGCTCAAAAATTAGAGATCCCCGTTAAATTTATCTGTGTAGACGAACGATTTTCAAAAAAAATAAGAAAGAAAAATTTTGTAGAACCAATATTTTATATAAAACGTTTTATGCGTTTACCGTGGGAGTAAGTTCAAAAAAAGGAAGGAGGAAAAAATATGGCAAAAATTGTAGTTGATGAAGAAAGATGCAAAGGATGTGAATTGTGCATCCCCGTTTGCCCTAAACATATTATAGTTATGTCTGAAAATTTTAATAAAAAAGGTTATCACTCGGCCAAACAGATTAACCCGGAAGAGTGTACCGGTTGTGCTTTTTGTGCCATGACCTGTCCGGATGTTGCTATCGAGGTATTTAAATAAATTAGTTGTTAGTGAATAAACTTAAATACAACTATTTACTATCAATTAGTTTAAAAGTCAGATTTTTATTAAGGAGGCTGAAAAATGGGAGAAAAAATATTAATGAAAGGGAATGAAGCTATAGGGGAAGCAGCAATTCGCGCTGGTTGTCGATTTTATTTTGGTTATCCAATTACTCCTCAAAGTGAATTAACTGCCTATATGGCTAAGAAATTATTAAAGATGGAAGATGCTGCTTTCGTACAAGCTGAGAGTGAAATTGCAGCAATTAATATGGTTTATGGTGCAGCTGCTACCGGGGTAAGAACCATGACTTCTTCCTCGAGTCCGGGGATAAGTCTAAAACAAGAAGGAATTTCTTATATAGCATGTGCCGAGTTACCGTGTGTAATAGTAAACATGCAAAGAGGTGGACCGGGATTAGGAAGTATACAGCCTGGACAAGCTGATTATTTTCAAGCTACCAAAGGAGGAGGACACGGTGATTATCATTTAATTGTCCTTGCTCCATCTTCGGTGCAAGAGTTAGTAGATTTAACCATGAATGCTTTTGATTTAGCTGATAAATATACAAATCCCGTAATGATATTAGGTGATGGGCTTATAGGACAAATGATGGAAGCAGTAGAATTTAAGGAAAGAAAAAAGATTAGTTTACCAGACAAAGAAAGATGGGCTTTAACCGGCTGCAAAGGAAGGGAAAAAAATTATATTGTTCCCTTTAATTTAGATCCTTATGAAATGGAAAAAACGAATTTTAAAATTCAGAAGAAGTATAATGAATTAAAAGAAAAAGAAGTTCGATATGAAACAATTAATTTAGATAATGCTGATTTAATAGTAGTTGCTTATGGAACAGTAGCTCGAATTATAAAAACTGTAATTGATAATGCTAAAAAAGAAGGAATTAATATCGGATTAATCAGGCCAATTACTTTATTTCCCTTCCCGGATAAGATAATTGCTGAGACTTCCGAAAAGATAAATAAATTTTTAGTAGTTGAAATGAGCTTAGGTCAGATGGTAGAAGATGTCAAATTAGCAGTGAACGGTAGAGTAGAAGTTAATTTTTATGGTAGAGTAGGCGGAGTCATACCTACACAAAGTGAAATTTTGAACGAAATAAAAAAATATTTAAAATAGATTAATTACATTTTAGATTATATTACGGAGGTGTATGATAATATTATGAAAAAAGTTTTTGAAAGACCTAAATCTTTAACCAAAGATCCTTTTACTTATTGCCCGGGATGTCACCATGGTATTGCTCATCGATTAGTGGCGGAAGCTTTAGATGATTTTGGGGTAAGAGAAAAAACTATAGGAGTTTGTCCGGTAGGTTGTTCAGTATTCGCCTATGTTTTTTTTGATTGTGACATGATTTGTGCTGCTCATGGGAGAGCCCCCGCTGTAGCTACCGGAATAAAAAAATCAAAACCAGATTCCATCGTATTTACTTATCAAGGAGATGGAGATCTTGCTTCTATTGGTACGGCAGAGATAGTACATGCTGCTAATCGAGGTGAGAATATTACTGTTATATTTATAAATAATGCTATCTATGGAATGACCGGGGGGCAAATGGCCCCAACTACTTTAGTCGGTCAAGTAACCCAAACCTCTCCCTATGGAAGAGACCCCAAAACTATGGGGTATCCTATAAAAGTAGCAGAGATGTTATCTACTCTAAAAGGAGTTGCTTATATTTCTCGGGTAGCTCTATCTAAACCTGCTTATATATTGAAAGCAAAGAAAGCCATAAAAAAAGCTTTTCAAACACAAGTGGAGGGAAAGGGTTTTTCTCTAGTAGAGGTTTTATCTACCTGCCCTACTAACTGGGGTTTAAGTCCGATTGAAGCAAATAAGTGGTTGGAAGAAAATATGATTCCTTATTTCCCATTGGGAGAATTTAAAACTCCTGAGGAGGTGTCTTAAATGTTAGAGAGAATTATCATTTCAGGATTCGGTGGTCAAGGAGTAATGTTAATGGGTAGATTGTTAGCTTATGCTGGAATGATAGAAGGTAAAAAAGTTGCCTGGATGCCTTCTTATGGTCCGGAAATGAGAGGAGGAACAGCGAATTGTACAGTACTTATTTCATCTAACGAAATTGGTTCTCCGATTGTTTCCCATCCAAAAATATTAATTGCTATGAATCAACCTTCATTGGATAAATTTGAACCGAATGTAAGTGAAAATGGATTAATCGTCTTGAATGATTCATTAATAGAACGTGAAGTGAAAAGGAATGATGTTAAGGTAATAAGGATCCCTGCAGACGATATTGCTAATAAGTTAGGTAATTCAAGAGTAGCCAATATGGTGGTTTTAGGTGCTTATGTTAAAAAATCGGGAGTAGTAAAATTGGAAACCATATTTAAAGTTTTAGAGAAAACTCTAACCGGACCTAAACAAAAATTAATCGATATAAATAAAGAAGCTTTAAAACTAGGGGCAGAAATAGTAAAAGAGTGATAAAAAATAAAACTTAAAGTGAGGAACGAAAAACCATAATTCAAAATTTAAAATTTTAAAAAGTATTAAAAGACTAAATAGCAAGCAAAATTGTATACGCTGCCAAACTTTTTAATAAAGGATTGCTATTAATGTAGGGGGCGGATTTATCCGTCCCCGTATTTTTTTCTTGCATGATAAACGCTACCTGTTATATACTAAAATACGCAATACAACACATTAATAAAGAGAGGGGATAAATTAATGGTTAACGAAAAAAGATTGGTAGAATCTTTTGTGGAATTAGTTAAGATAGACAGTGTATCCAGAGAGGAGAAGAAAATTGCAGATTTTTTAGTAAAAAAACTAAAAGATTTAGGATTGGAAGTTATAGTTGATCAAGCCGGTGAGAAGGTTAAATCTAATAGCGGTAATATAATAGCCCGTTTAAAAGGAAACATCAAAAAAGCTACTCCTATTATGTTTTCCGCTCATATGGATACAGTTGTCCCGGGGAAAAAGATTAAACCCATTTGTGAGGGAGAAAAGATAGTAAGCGATGGAGAAACAATTTTAGGAGCAGATGATAAGGCGGCAATTGCCGCTTTATTAGAATCACTGCATATTATTAAGGAAAAAAATATTTTACATGGTGACATAGAGATTGTATTTAGTATCTGTGAAGAAATAGGTTTATATGGAGCAAAGAATTTAGATCTCTCTCAGTTAAAATCTAAATTAGGTTTTATCTTAGATGCTGGAGGCCAAGTAGGAGGAATTACTACTAGTGCTCCTTCTCAGAATTCTATCGAATTTATTATTAGAGGGAAGGCATCTCATGCCGGCGCTGAACCAGAAAAGGGAATTAATGCTATTCAGGTAGCCGGATTTGCTCTTTCCCGGATGAAGTTAGGGCGAATCGATGAGGAGACTACTGCTAATATTGGAGTTATTTCCGGCGGTAAAGCTACTAATATTGTCCCCGATAAGGTAACATTAAAAGGAGAAGTTAGAAGTAGAAACGAAGAAAAATTAGAAAAATATACTGAACAATTAAAAAAGATTG
>ASPA01000064.1 GCA_000405605.1 Atribacteria bacterium SCGC AAA255-G05 | reverse complement strand
ATGTGGGTTGAAAATAAAAGAAATATTAAATTGTCAGTATATTTTTCCAGTTGTAGTTGGCAATATTATCTTTCACCATAAAGTTATCGTCAGAACAAGATGTAACTGCAGCAGTTTTGACCTTTGAGCCTAAGTCGTTGGCAAGTTTTTTTAATGAAGTTATATGTTTAGAGGTAATTGTCATTGAGCTTTTTATTTCAAATAAGTGTAGGAATCCTCCTATTTCAATAACTAAATCTACCTCAAGGCCATCTCTTGAACGCAAGTAGTACATAGAAGCTCTATCCCCAAAATACAAAAACTTCTTTAAAAAATCATTAATAATCATAGTTTCAAATAAATTTCCAAAATGAGGACTCTTTTGTAAAGTATCAGCATTATGAAATCCTAATAAATAAGTACATAATGCGGTATCACCAAAATATATTTTAGGACTTTTTACTATGCGTTTACCGATGTTTCGATAATAAGGATAAAGAAGGTATAATTGATGTGCCGTTTCCAAAAGAGAAAGCCATCTTTTGGCGGTAGGCACACTAATGCCGATATCCCGTGCAATCTCAGATATGTTGAGAATTTGCCCTGTTCTTACCGCACAGGATATTAAAAATCTTTCGAACTGGCTAAGGTCTCCTATATTCGATAAATTCCTGATGTCTCTTTCCAGATAAGTGGTAATATATGAACTGCACCAAAGTTTCCTATCCACTTTTTTGCGAGTGGCGATTTCGGGGAAAAATCCCCGCATCATGACTTCGTTAAGAGAAATTTTCCGGTCAAATTTGTTGGTTAGATTTAATCTTTTTATCCAGGTGGAAATATCCTGAGTATTGTGGGTGTTATCAACTCTTTCTGAAAGAGAAAAAGGTAAAAGGAATAGAATTGCTGCCCTGCCGGCTAATGATTGGGTAATACTTTGCATAAGCGTAAAATTTTGGGAACCGGTTAATAACCATTGACCGGGTTTGCGATTTTCATCTATTTTGGTTTTTATATAAGATAATAATTCAGGGACATATTGAATTTCATCTATAATCAGAGGCGGGCGGTATTGATTTAAAAAACCTATGGGGTCCTCTTTTGCCCGGATTCTTATATCAGGATCTTCCAAGCTTACCAAGGTGTGGGTTTTGGAAAAGAGCATTTTAAAAAGAGTGGTCTTCCCTGATTGTCGTGGACCGGTAACCACAATAGCTGGAAAAGTCTTAATTGCTTTAAGAATCGTTTTTTCTAATACTCGAGCTTTTAGTTTCATATTTTTTTGTACCTTTTAACTAATTGACCGATTAAAGACAAGAAATATAAAATAATACAATTGACCGATTAGCCGATTAAAATAAGAATAAAGATTAGGAAATTAATTTACCGAAAAAGATGATATTTTTAAGTTTATTTTTATTATCTTCATTTTTATTCTTTTTATTATAACCCTTAATATTTAATATTGCAAGTTAAATATGCAGGGTAAATTATTAGCGTAGAGCGGGTAGCGTATAGGTGCGAGATGCAAATACAGTGATGAGTAATGAGTGATGAGTGATGAGGAAAACAGTATCGAGTATCGGGTATATAGTGAAGAAAGGAAAAGAAATGCAAGATAAAAAAACAGGTTGCAGGTTGCGAGATGAAAAAACAGTCAACCGATCGGCCAGTCTACCAATCGAATACAAATAAAAACAAAATTAAAAACAAGTAATATTTATAATAATCTGGGATAAATCTGGGATAAATTTGGGATATTCACCTCTTTTATTCAATAACTTTTTTCTAACCATAGTACTTAAATCAAGCCTTGCTGTTTCATTGGATATTTCTGGAAACATTTCTCTATAATTTTTGTTTGTAATCTTTCCGATTTTTTTAATATACTCCATAGCTGTAATTTGTCTCTTATTTAAATCCAAATTTTCTAAATATTCTTTAGTTATTTTTCCTCTAAATGTAACCACAAGATTCCCAGATATTTCTTCAAATAAAGGTACTCGCAATGACAGAAGTGAGAGTGGAAATGACATTTTGCTAAAAATCATTAATTTCACTTACAATTTTTTCTGAAAATATTTTTGCACCGTTAGAATTTAAATGATCAGCATCTCTATAACAATTCTGAGGAAGTTGGTATTTATGGTAATCTAATATTTTAACATTTTTAGTAAATTTAAGTTTTTTTACAATATTGTAATAATGATTAATAAATTTTTCCGGTATTTTAGAAAAATATTCATTACTCACAGGTGTATTAATTAAATATAGTCTAAGATTTTTTTTACTGCAAAGATCGATTATTTTCAGTAGATATTCTAACTGTAGAGCAGAAAAGCCTTGTAACAAATCAAAGTTATTGTTGTAGTAGTGACGATTTATTGCTGCCTTAATGTTTTCATCACTTAAATCTGTATTTTTATTATCAGAAAAAATTCCCCAGAAAGGATAATTAGCATATTTATTTGGTTTAAGAAAAGTAATAATGGCATCCTTTAAAATGGAAGGAATGCTTTTTAGTAAACCAGTGGGGTTTTTCATTAGTAAGTCTAATTTTTTTCTATTTTCCAAAATTAGGAAATATTTTGGAAACATATTTTTAATTTCTTCAGTTTTGTAAATTCGATTATCGCGATTTTCCGTAAAGTTATGAAACGACAGCCCAAGTGAAATATATTTTAGATTATTGTTGTTATGTAATATTTTCTTCAATTTATAATATGTATAATAATAACATTCTCCACCTATGCAAGTGTTAATTGAATTAGGTATAATTTTATCATCGAGAGCACATCCGAGATGAGAATCTCCGCAAATAAGTGTTGAGATATTTCCGCCAAGTGTTAGTTTTTCAACTCTCTTATTGTAAATATAATTTATTGGAAAAAATAAAAATACTAATAAAGTACCGATAAGTAAAAAAAATAAAGATTTTTTTAAGAATAACTTCATTTTATCCTCTTTTTGCTAAAACTGAAAATAAAAAAATTCTTGCTGAGTTCCGCCAAAAAAAATTATTATAATAAGCAAAGAATAATATATGCCCCACTTAACGACTTCCGGAAGTTTAAAACTATCTATCTGCAAAGCATGTTGTTTTTCTCTCTGTATCCACTCAATCATTACAAAAAGTATAATGGCCGGAATTAATCTCCTCGGAAGTATTGTTGGAATAGTCAATAAAGACGCAGAGAACATTATTCTAATATAATGAAATGCACCGCTTATACTCTCTGACCTAAAAAAGACCCTGGCCATGCAGGCAAGAAAAAATGTTGTGCCCATTTGAAACAATTCCTTAATGCTGGGTAGTATCTTTCCTTTTGCTACAATATCTAAATGTTTTCTATTCTGTTTTGTTAACATCAGGGGCAAGAAATAACAAGCATTTATTAAACCCCAGGCAACAAAAGTCCAATTAGCGCCATGCCAAAAACCGGTAACCAGAAAGATTATAAATATATTCCTAATTTTCATCCAGGTGCTGCCCCGGCTGCCACCGAGCGGAATATAGATATAATCTCTAAACCAACTTGATAGTGAGATATGCCATCTTCTCCAGTACTCGGCAATATCTCTCGAAAAATAAGGAAAAGCAAAATTACGCATCAAATTAAAACCAAATAAACGGGCAGTTCCGATGGCAATATCTGAATATCCGGAGAAATCTCCATAGATTTGAAATGTGAATAATAGTAAACCTATTACCAGGGTACTGCCGGAATAATCAGAGTAATTAGAAAAAATAACATTGGCATAGTGGGCACAGTTGTCGGCAATCACTATTTTTTTAAATAATCCCCATAATATTTGGCGCATTCCATCAACTGCTTTACCATGCTCAAAATATCTTTTTTTATAAAATTGGGGCAATAGATTGGCAGCTCTTTCGATGGGTCCGGCTACTAATTGGGGAAAGAAGGCTACAAAAACAAAAAAAGCAATAGTGTCTTTTGTGGATTTAAATTTGCGCCTATAGACATCTATTGAATAACTTAAAGTCTGGAAGGTATAAAAGCTGATTCCCACCGGAAGTATAATATTGAGTGATGTTATGTCCGGATGTTGACCAAATATTGTAAATGCCTTTAAAAAGTTTTCTGCGAAGAAATTGTAATATTTAAAAAATCCTAAAAACCCAATATTGACCAAAATACTGGTTAACAGGAGCATCTTCCTTCTTGCGTTATCTTGCTGTTTTTCTAACCCTATCCCTACTAAATAATCAACCATAGAACTAAATATAATAAGGATTAAAAATCTCCAGTCCCACCAGCCATAGAAAATATAACTTACTGTGAGTAAGAAGAAGTTTTGAAGTTTAAGATTTTTATTTACAATAAACCAATAAAACAAAAATACTATTGGTAAAAATATTGCATACTCGATTGAGTTAAATAACATCTGTTGTGTCCTTGGTTATAAGTTAATTTAGATTATTATAATACTTATTCTGGTAAAATTGAAATATTTTTTATGATGCGGGGTGCAAATACAGTGATGAGTAATTAAGAAAAAGAAAAGACAAGTTGAGATTACTCCGGTCGCTAAAGCTCCTTGTAATGACAGAAAGAAAGATAGATTCCCACTTTCGCGGGAATGACCCCAGTGAAGCAAGGCTTTACAGGGCAGGCCCTGCATAAATAAAGGAATTTAACAGGGCAAGCAGAAAATATTTCCTTTGGAAAGAAAAAATGCTGGCAAAAATATAAGCTTAGATTTATCATTTAAACCACTAATGCCCATTAAATCCATATTCATTTCATCCTGATAAAAATTCTTGGTGCATATACAGGTTAGATCAGGAGAATACTCATTTATATAGGATCTGGTACTTCTGGTAATTTTTGCTTCTTTAAAAGGTCGATATTTCACTTCATAACCTCGCAATCTCTCACCCTCACCTTTTAAAACAAAATCCATTTCAGCACCGGCTTTTGTCCTCCAATAATATATTTCATCAAGTGGACCCTTACCAGTTAAAAGCATTAGAAATACAGAATTTTCCACCAAACTACCGGAATCCCTTCTACCTTCTAAAGAATTTAGGTCACCTACAATTATATTTCTAATCCCGGTATCCATAAAATATAATTTAGGCATCTTGGTAACTTCTTTTATCCTATTTGAGTAAAAGGGGTTAACTAATCTTATAATAAAAGTACTTTCCAAAATAAATAGATAACGTTCAAGGGTACGCCGCGATATTCCGCAAATAGTGGTGAGATTAGTAATGTTTAGGGAGTTACCTGCATGCAAGGCAAGTAATTTAATAGCCTTATTAAAAGCATAGGGATTATCTATGCGAAAAAGATCCTTGATATCTTTTTTGATATATGAATTTACTACATCTTTTAAATATTCAATTTTTTCTTCTCGAGTGGGGAGGAGCGAAACCCTGGGGAGGCCTCCAAATATTACATATTCTTCAAAATATCTTAAAAAATCACCTTCAAAGAAACGAGCCTTCTCCCAATTACCTGTATTCCAAAAACCTGCCAGATCTTTTCTATCTTTAAATTCAATGAACTCACCAAAATCAAGAGGATAAATCTCGAATATCCTTTTTCTCCCTGCTAATGAATCTTTAAATTTAGTTTTTATAGAAAGGGATGATGAACCACTTACCACTACGCTAATTTCCTTATGATGATCTGCAATAATTTTTAAAAAATTGCTCGGATTTTCCATATATTGAATTTCATCAAGAAAGACAAAGCATCTCTCTTTTAAATCTGCTCCGCTTGCCGTGAGGAAAGCAATGAACTCTTCAACCCCCTTATTTACTACTTCTAATAAATTCATATCTTCCAGGTCGAAATAAAACACTCTATTTCTCTCAACTTTTTCTACTTGTAGGAGGCTGTCTATCAATAAATGCATTATACTGGTCTTGCCTACCTGTCTGGCTCCTAAAAGTACAATTAAATCATTACTCTTTAAAAGTCTACTCATAACCTTAGTTGCAATTCTTCGTGGTTTTAATTTTTTCGTACTTTTCATACTTTTCATATATATTACCTCACTTTTTTTGCATATTCCTATAACATTAGTAAGGTTATTTTATCACGTTACTTATAATATATCAAGTTGCAAGTACAGTGATGAGTGATGAGGAATGAGTGATGAGTGATGAGGAAAACAGTGTCGAGTATAAATTAATTGACCAATTGACCGATTTACCAATTAAGATAAAAAGAAGATTAAAAAAAGTTCGAGATGCAAAAACAGTCTACCGGTCTGCCAGTCACCTGGTCAGCCAGTCGGCCAGTTGAGAATAAATACAAATACAGTCTGCCGGTTGGCCGATTTGCCAGTCGGCCAGTCTAAAAAGTATTTAGTCGTTAGTATTTAGTTAAGAAAAATACAGATTGTAGGCCTTAGGTGATAGTTTTTAAGATAGATTCTATATCAATTATTTTGATATTTTTTTGGATATTTTTATGTTTTTTAATCTCTTGCTGAAGTTTATCCGGGTTGACGGTAGATATAATTACCAATTCTTTCTGAGATTTTTCAGAAAGCTGCTGGGAATATTTTTCGATAAAATCAGATAGGGTCAGGACTTCGTGTCCCAGAAATATTTTTTTGGATGGATCATCGCTTATAATAGCATTTAGTTTTAAGGGAGTGCTTATTCCAGTATAGTAAGTGATTTCGGCAAGCTGACCTGTACCATAAATATTTATGGTTTTTTCTCCTTGTTGGTAGAGTTTCATTAAGTAAGCAGTAAGTAAATCCTTGGTATAGTGATAATAGTGGAGGGTTTCCTGGAAACGTGTATACATCAAACGGCTGACATTTGCCAGGCCTTCGGGAGTAATAAGATAGAGAATTTTACGGCCAGTCATCTTTTGGACTTTTATCCAACCCCGATAAATCAAGTTTTGCAGGATAGAGTTGGTGAGGCCGAGGGAGATGTTGAGTTTGAGAGAGAGCGAGCGTTGGGATTGGGAGGGGTCAGCCTTTATTTGTAATAGAGTGTCAAGATGTTTTTTAGTGGACATTTTAAGACTCCCTTCGGTCGACTGGTTTCGGGTTGCGGGTTACGAGTTTCAAGTTTTTTAAAGATTTAATTAAAGCAATTAACATATGAATAATAGATTGGATTTTTGCCAATAAAAGCTTATATTCTTCGTTGGTGATGTAGTTTAGATCCTTAGCAAGAAGGAGTTGATACTCTGCTTCGAAGGCGGAGCCTTTGGATATGCCTAAAAATCTAATTAGATTACCATTGTCAAGCTGGCCGGAGCCTTCGACGATGTTGGTAGGGATAGATGATGCCGATCTTCTGATTTGAGAAGTTAGTCCGTATTGTTCGTTGTTGGGAAATTTCTGAGTAATATTGTAAATATCCACTGTAAATTTATGGGCATCTTCCCAGACTTTTAGTTTTTTGTAGTCGGACATGGGGGTCTCCCTTCGGTCGACCGGTTTTTAGTTTATAGTTTTTGGTTTTTGGTTAATAAAAAATACAGGATTAAAGAAAGATACAAGATGCAATTTACTAATTATCGGTTGTTAGTTATCGGTTATCAGCTGGCTAGTCTATTTGTTTATCGGTTGGTTTTAATTTAATGCCTGCTAATTTTATAACGGCTTTTAGTAAGCCTTTTTTAAGGCTTTTGTTGCTATGTACAGGAATACTTATTCGCTCTTTTCTTCCCTCTTTCATATAAACATGATGACTACCTTTTATTGTTTTAAGTTCCCAACCATTCTGTTTTAGAATTTTACACAATTCTTTACCAGAAATGTCCTTCATATTGCAACATCCAAAATTTTATCAGAAGGTTTAATCTTAATTTTTTCTACATCAACACTTAAGCAGGCTTCAACTGCTTCGTATATATTTTTAATAAGTTCTTCCCAATTATCCCCTTGAGTTAAACAACCTGGAATTGCTGGAACTTCTGCCCAATAGCCGCCTTCTTCAGCTTGATGAATAATCACTTTAATTTTCATATTTTTTAAATACCTCCTATAGTTGCGAGTTTCAAGGTGCAAGGTAAGAGAAATACTCCCTTCGGTCGTCTAGTTGCAAGTTAAAAAAAGGTTACAGGTTGCAAGTTAAGAGAAATACTCCCTTCGGTCGTTCAGTTTATAGTTTTTAGTTTATAGTTTTTAGTTAAAATACAAGATGCAAGATAAAAAACAAGTTGCAAGCTTTAGATTAAGCATACATAAGTTTTCCTTTTGGTTGAGGAATTTCTCTTCCTATTTTATTTGCAGTTTCTATCCATTCAGAAATAATTAGTTGAATATTTTTTAAAGCTTCTTCGTAAGTTTTTCCGTCGCTCATACACCCTGGCAATTCTGGGGTTTCAGCTATATATGCCTGATCTTTTTCGCTCCACCAGACTATTACTTCGTATTTATACATTTTTTTCCTCCTTATGGAGTTCATATTTTAAAATTATATTTCTTACTTGTTTAACTTGATAGGCCTTAGCTTTCCCATCCTGTAGAGACTGTAGATTTATAATCTCTATAATTCCTGTTTTAAAATATATATGGTGACTTCCTTTAATTCTTTCACTAAAGCCCAAATCTGAAATTAGTTTTTTTAAATCAATAAATTTTATATTCTTGTCATTTAGACCAGATAATATTTTTTCTAAAACGTTTTTAATCATTATTTTTCCTTTAAATTTATAAGGAAATAATATTATTATGTTCAGGATGTGAACTTAGGTAAATTATAATATATTTGGGGAGGAGATGTCAAGAGAAGAACAGTTTTTAGTTTTCGGTTTACAGTTTACAGTTAATAAAAAATACAGAATTAAAGAAATGCAATAAAAAACAGTTGCGAGTAAAGAAAAAAAATACAAAATAGAAGATGTAAGATGCGAGGAACAGTTTGATTGGTAAATCTTTCCTGTGGTAAGGGATAATAACTCTTCTTTTACTTTCCGAATGATAATATATTCTATAGCTTCCCTTAGCTCTTCCAGTACATATCCTTTTCTTTCTAGTATCCTTACAACTTCTTGAGATGTTAAAGAGGGTAGTTTATGCATTTATTCCCACCATTAGAGTATATTCTAAAGTGCCTTCATCGGTGGGTATCTCTTCGTTATGTGACTTTAAACTTTCTAAGTATAATTCAATAGCCTCTTTCGCCATTTCTGTTGCTTCTTCTATTGATTTGCCATAGGTAACACACCCAGGAAGAGAAGGAACAGTTACGGTATAACCCTCTGCGGGTTCTTTCTTAAGTAAAATTCTATAGCTTATCATTTGTTGAGTAGACATTTTTAAACCTCCAAATTCTTTCATATTTTTTATTTTTAACTCTCGTAGGCTTCTGCCCTAATTATAATTAAAGTTAAGACGATTGTCAAAATTAGGAACCTCTTCAAATACTAATCTCTCTATATTTTTCCTATAGTGTAAAGGTATTCTTATTAAATCATTTAAGAATCTCTTTTTGTAAAAGCAGATTATCATATCAATATTTTTTAGGGTACTATAATATTTCTTTGCATCGTGTACGGATAATATTTCTTCATCTTCAATTTCTTCCATATACTTACCAAGTCCAAAACTTTCCAGGATTTCCTCTATTTTTTCAAATGTCTTTATATCTAACAGAACTGCTTTTTTCTTATTATCATCTGTTACTATATATTCTTTTTTTATTTTTAGCATGTTTAGCATCCTCCTTCTATTCGCTATTTGACATTGTTTTTATGAATACAGGGGACGGTTCTTTGTATCATTTATTATAGCATTATTTTTTATTATTTTATCAGTTTTTTAGTTAATTTGCCAATAAGTTAAAACAGTAGTATTGAGTGAAGAAAGGATAAAGAAAGTTGCAAGGTGTAAATGCAGGGAATCTACCAGTCGAGGGAAAATACAAAATACAAGATATAAGAAAAGGTTTCGAGTTGCAGGTTTCAAGTTTCGGGTTAAGATACAAAATACAAGGTGCGAGATGTAAAAACAGTCTGCCGGTCAGCCGGTCTACCGATCGAAGAAAAACAAGAAGAAATACAAAAGGTGCGAGACGCAAAAATATCCCCCAGTCTTCTCGTAGGACAGGCGTCTCGCCTGTCTATCTAAAGGTAGGGGCACGATGCATCGTGCCCAGGGTAAACGAAAGACAATAAAACAGGGAGGGCACAATCCCATTGTGCCCCTACAAAATTATAAAAAAAGCGGGCTAATAAAGCCATTAGGAACAACTATAGGGAGCGCGACGATCTCGTAATTTGATGGGATTGCTTCCCCAGCTTTCGCGGGGGTAGGCTTATTTCACTTCTCGCAGCGACAGAAGGATGGATTCCTGCGTGCGCAGGAATGACAGAGAGGAGTGCGGGACTATAAAAGAAGAATGTCCCCCTTTTCACCCCAGCAGCCATTTCCATACCGGTAATATTTTGATATGTATTCCTTCTACTATTACACTGTCTTCTTCATCGTAAGTAAATATTGTTCCCTCCTTAATTTTTAACCTTTTACAGGCCTCAGTTAATCCGGTAACTTCTCTTTCTCTGTTCTCTTCTTTTAATTCGAAAGTGACTTGATAGGGAAATAATTGACCATTGGCATTATTTTTAACTATAAAATCACATTCTCTTTTTTCTGCAAAGTAATGTATCTCATCCCCTTTTCTCCGCAGCTCTAAAAATACGATATTTTCTAATATTCTTCCCCAATCAGCAGAGGTAACTTTTTTACAAATCCCGGTATCAATAAGATAAATTTTTGCCGGATTTCTAAGTCTTTTGTAAGAAGACTCGGAAAATTTCTTTATATCAAAAACCAGCATGCTTTCTAAGAAGTAATTGTAATAGGAAAATAAAGTATCTTTGGAAAAAGGAAATTTTTGCTGGTATTGTTTATAGAAAGCGGTTAAAGAAAGTTTGGTAGAAAAGGAGGAAAACAGTTTTTCCGTAAGGGTTTTTAAAAGATGTATGTTGGTGATATTAAACCTTTCTACCAGATCTTTAAAAAACATCGCCTCGATATATTCTTTGATAACTTTTCTTTTCTCGAAATCTGATTTTAGGAGTGAAACCTCGGGGAACCCTCCCCATTTTAAGTATTCGGCAAAATGTTTTTTTACCAAAGCCTTTTTCGACCCATAAATAATTTTTTTATCCTTGATATTCAGGCCTTTTAGATGGAGGTATTCCCGAAACGAAAAAGGAGTTACTTCTGTGCTCCAGGCTCTTCCTCTTAGGGATGTATGGATTTCCATAGGCATTATTCTTGAGGAGGAACCAGTTACAAATACTTTTATATTTTCCCGTTCTATAATTCTTCGACAATATTTTTCCCAACCTTTGATATTTTGAATTTCATCAAAGAGAAATATTAGTTCTTTATCTATAAGTTCGGGTTTTAACTCTAAGAAAATATCTTTTAATCCCTCAAAATCCTTTACTTCAAAATCAGTCAGTCTTTCATCTTCAAAATCTAAGTATA
>ASPA01000063.1 GCA_000405605.1 Atribacteria bacterium SCGC AAA255-G05 | reverse complement strand
AAATTTATGAATAAATTCTTCTAGCTGGGTCATTACTTCCTCTTGGTTATAGCTTTCTACTCGAGTAAAATATTTTAAAGAACGCTTACCTCTTAAGGAGAAGCCTAAGAAGTTTATCGGCTCAGTTCCCCCTGGATAAACTTTTTACCGATAAAGTCTATCTCTAATAATGACCCTTTAGAGACGGTATTAAGGATAGTATATTCCGGATAGAGCAGATAACGAGAGGCGCCTTTGTTCTTACCCTTTTTTATCTTCTCAGTAAGGTGGTGTTTTTTTAAGACTCTACCTATATAGCGAAGATGAGGGGGTAAAGTTAAAGGATAATATCTCTTCCAGAGATTGGCGATAGCACTAGCCCCACAGAAGAAAGAAGAAGGGTTATCTTTAAGGTTGTAGTAGATAGATAAGATTTTTTCTTCTTGCTTGTCAGTATATTTTCGGGGTTTACCCTTTTCCCAGCCCCTCTGATCAGGAGTAGGGTCTTGATTAGGTTGTTTGGTCCAGGATATTACAAATTCCATAGATACTCCTAAATGTTTAGTGATCTTTCTTTTAGACAGTTTTTTTTAAAATACAGTTCATTGGCTTTTTGCCTAACTTTAATTAGATTGGACTTTAACATAAGTACCTCTTTTCTTTAAAGATGGTAAGTATCTTTTTTTGGTATATTTTTTCTATTTTAGCATGAATTCTGGTATTAATAAATGGTAAGGTTTTATTAGTCACATAACCGATAACCGGTTAACCAATGTAATTGGTTAATTGGTCAATCGGCTAATTGGTCAATTATTTTATCGGTCAATCGGTGAATTGGTAAATTGGTCAATTGATAAATTGGAGGTAAAACTGTTATGAAAATGCAAAAGATTGCCGTTCTTACCAGTGGGGGAGACTCCCCGGGAATGAATGCTGCTATTCGGGCAGTGGTACGAACCGGAATATTCCATAATTTAGAGGTATTTGCTGTAAATAGAGGATTTGCCGGACTAATGGAAGGACAAATTTTTCCTATGAATCAGGTATCGGTAGGTGGAATTTTGCAAAGAGGAGGGACTATCCTAAAAACCTCACGCAGCGAGAAATTTAAGACTAAAGAAGGTCTTGATATCGCTCTACAAAAACTCCGGAAATTCGATATTGATGGGTTAGTAACTATTGGGGGCGATGGTACCTTACGAGGAACTCGAGATTTGAGCGCTTTAGGACTGAAGACTATCGGAATTCCGGCTACCATCGATAATGACTTGCCTAAAACAGATATGGCTATAGGTGTAGATACCGCCTTGAACACAGTTATTGATGCCATTGATAAAATTAAAGATACAGCTTCTTCTCATCAGAGGGCATTTGTGGTGGAAGTTATGGGAAGAAATTCAGGTTATTTAGCCTTGATGAGCGGAATTGCCGGAGGAGTTGAAGTAATTCTTGTTCCGGAAATACCCTATAATTTACCTGAAATTAGTTCAAAATTAAAAGAGGGTTATCAAAGAGGAAAGACCCATTGTATTATTGTTATTGCCGAAGGAGTAGGAAAAACCGATGAAGTAAGAAACTATTTAGAAGATAAGATTGGTTACGAAACACGGATTACCATTTTAGGTTATCTGCAAAGAGGTGGTTCACCTTCTGCATTTGATAGGATATTGGCCAGCCGTTTAGGTGCAGCAGCCGTAGAGCATCTATTAAAAGGTGAAACCTCTAAAATGGTTGGGTTAATCGGAAATAAGATTGAAGCAACTGATTTAGAGGTAGTCCTGAGTCAGCAAAAAACTATTAAACAAAATCTCTATGATTTAGCTTCAGTGTTAGCGAAATAAATGACGTATATCGTATATCGTATTGTGCCAGCATTAAACTAAAAACTTAAAGCGAAAAGCGAAAAACCATAATTCAAAATTCAAAACTTTTTCTTCAATTTTAAGTTTTAAGTTTTGGTTTTGCGTTTTTAGCTTTAAACTTTACGCTCTATATTATTCACTAACGACTATTTAATCTTGTATTTGTATTTAACCAGCTAACTAAATTGAAAGGATTAATAATGAGCTTACATGGAATACTATATACTAATTTTGGAGCCGGCGATCTGAGTTGAACAGACAACCTACGGATTACGATTCCGTTGCTCTTCCAATTGAGCTACGCCGGCATCATATCCTTATAAAAAAATGGTAGGCGGAACAGGACTTGAACCTGTGACCCCCTACATGTGAAGCAGGTGCTCTGCCAACTGAGCTATCCGCCCATTTTTTATAATAAATAATTGGTGCCCCCAAGGGGATTTGAACCCCTGTCGCCGCCGTGAAAGGGCGGTGTCCTATCCCCTAGACGATGGGGGCATTTTTCGATGGGCCGTGCGGGTTTCGAACCCACGACCCTCTGATTAAGAGTCAGATGCTCTACCAACTGAGCTAACGGCCCTAAAAATATTTAAAATTAAAAAATTTTGCTTCTAAATGTTACTATATTTTTTACTACCTGTCAATAACTTAATTCGTATCTCGTATCTCGTAAAGATAATATAAACCAGGAATCAGAATAAATTCGTATCACGCATTGAGTATTAAGAATTAAGTTAAGAAAGCGAAAGAAAAGATAGAAAAAGTAGCATTCTTCTTTCTATCTAACTACCCCACTAAAGCTTACATTAACAGTTGTTATGAATAGTCGTTAGTGTAGTACATTATTGGTCTATTTCTATACTTAATACTCTCTCTCCTCTTCTGGAGTTCGGGATAAATTTTCAAATTTTGCATATTCTTTTACGAAAGCTAAATCTATTTGACCTGTAGGACCATTTCTCTGTTTGCTAACGATTACCTCAGCAATGCCTTTCCTGTCTGTTTTTGGCTTATAATATTCCTCCCGGTATAAAAAAACAACCAAATCAGCATCCTGCTCAATTGCCCCACTCTCTCTTAAATCAGAAAGACGTGGTTTTCTTCCATCTCTTTGTTCCACCGCTCTGGATAATTGGGAAACTGCTATTATCGGAACATTTAATTCTCTCGCCAAACCTTTAAGGGAACGAGAAATTTCTGAAATCTCCTGCTGCCTATTTTCTACTCTGCCAGAACTTGAAATAAGCTGCAAATAATCTATTATTACTAAACCAAGATTATGTTGGGCTTTTAATCTTCTGGCTTTAGCCTTAATTTCTAAACAAGTAATCCCGGCTGTATCATCAATAAAAATAGGGGCGGAAGACAGTCGACCTGCTGCCATAGAAAGTGTAGGCCAATCTGATTCTGCTAATCGTCCTTTTCTCAAATTATGGGCATCAACCCGAGCCTCTGAACACAGCATCCTTTGAACTAACTGAGATTTTGACATTTCTAAACTAAAAAGGGCTACCGGTATATTTTTAGAGACCGCGATATACTGGGCAACACTCATACAAAAAGCTGTTTTGCCCATTCCGGGTCTACCGGCAATAACAATAAGCTCAGAGGGTTGAAACCCGGTAGTAATATCATCAAATTCATCAAAACCACTGGGAACCCCGGTAATAAATTCATCTCTATGATATAGATCTTCAATCTTCTCAAAGCTATCTTGGAGTATCTCTTTAATGGGAACGAAAGACTGCCCTAAATTTCTCTCTGAAACCTCAAAAATCAAATGTTCTGCTTTGTCCAACAAAATTTTAGCATCTTCTTTTTCTTCATAACCCATAGAAATAATTTTAGTAGCGTTATTAATTAAGTTACGCAAAATAGATTTTTCTTCGATAATTTTGACATAGTACTCTATATTTGCTGCAGTAGGAACACTATTAATTAAATTGGTTAGATAGGTAATTCCCCCGATCTCTTCTAATAAATTTATCCTATTTAATTCCTCGGTCAAAGTGACTAAATCAACAGCCCTACTCTTGTCAAATAGCTCAAGGACACACTTAAAAATAATCTGGTGAGATTTTTTATAAAAATCTCCAGGTCTTAAAATATCCACACCGTGCAAAATAGCGTCTTCCTGAAGCAACATTGACCCTAAAGCAGCCTGTTCTGCACTAATATTTTGAGGAGGATTCCTGCCTAAATCCATTTTTTTTCTCCATATTTAGTTAGTCGTTAGTCGTTAGTGAATAGTCGTTAGCAATAAATGAAAAATACAAAACTGGTTTTCAGTTTTCAGTTTTCGGTTTACAGTTTTCAGTTCACTGTAAAGTCGTTTTTAAAACTTGTAACTCGCAACTTGTAACCTGTAACCTGTATTTTAACTGGCTAACCAGGTAACCAACTAACCAGCTAACTAAATATATACGTTCTACGCTGTAAGCTAAACGCTATCCACTAGAATACGATATACGAATCTATTCTTTTTTTATTTCCTCTGTTTCCTGTCCCTGCTCAGACGGGGAATCAGAAATTAAATTAACTTTAATTTGAGGAGTTACATCTTTGTGTAAGTTAACCGGTACAGTATGGACACCCAATTTTTTTAAGGATTCTTTTAAATTAAGTTTCTTTTTATCTAATTCAATTCCGTGTTCCTTTAATAGAGCTTCTACAATATCTTTGCTGGTTACAGAACCGAAAAGCTTTCCTTCTTCCCCAGCTTTAACTTTAATTTCCAGGGAGATATTATTAATTTTTTCTGCTAATTCCTTAACTTCCTTCAACTCTCCCTCTCTTTGTTCTGCTTCTCGTTTCTTTAAATATTCTATTTGTTTAAAATTATCTACGGTAAAAGAAATTGCTTTACCTTGGGGAATTAAAAAATTACGGGCAAAGCCATCGCTTACTTCAACTACGTCTCCTACTTGTCCAATTTTTTCTATATTTTGTTTCAAAATTATTTTCATCTTTTAAGCCTCCCTGCTCTATTCTCTATTTATTATAAATTTTTTTACTACTTTTAGCAAGATAATTTAGTTATATTAATTTGCTAATTCGCCAATTGACCTATTCACCAATTTACCAATTAAATTAATTGACAAGTATGTGGGTAGAACTGCTCTGGATTCCTGCTTTCGCAGGAATGACAGAAGAAACGTAGGGGTTTGATTCATCAAACCCCTACGTTTACATAGATAGGCGAGACGCCTGTCCTACGATTTTATCTTGTTTCTTATATCTTACAAATTGCCAATCGGCAAACCGAGTAACTAATATATTTGGTTAACTAATTTCCTATCTTCAATTGGTCAATCGGTCAATCGGCTAATTGGTCAATTATTTCATCTTGTAACCTGTATTTTGACGCGATACTCGATACGCGATACTAATTACTATCCGCTAACTTACATTTATTGCCCGCACCTATACGCTAAACGCTGTACGCTCCACGCTAGATCATATTCACTAACGACTAATCTATTCTTTTCTGGCAATGAGTAATTTTCTAAAATCTATCCATATATCTAGCATGGCTGCCCAGACAACAATTTGGGATAAAAGAGGTTGAAAACACACCAAAATATATATAACCCACTTTAAAAAATTTTTAATTTTAAACCGCTCTAAGATAAAGCCGGTTAAAGAAAGACCATAAATCAAAAATACCACTGCAAAAAAAACTTGAATATTTATTCCAATTTTATTTAAAAGAGGTATCTTGTAAGTTGTTCCTAGAATTATCAATACCATCCCTAAAAGATAACTCCAAAAAAAAGACTTGGAAGCTCTCCAGTTAGGAAAGGGTGAAAAGTTAGCTAGTTTATATCCAAACCTCTTTAAAATCAAACGAGCTACCCAGTAATTTAAAATAGTATCAAAAATTGAAGCAAGAATAATCATTCCCGGGAATGCTATCTTAACAATACTAATGGTTTGAGTTAAGGAATCTTTTAGGGTAGCTAATTGTTCCGGAGATAGTCCCATATTGCTATAAAAATTCAAAGATTGAGTTATAATTTTATTTATCTCTTCAATATCAAATAATACGGCGTTGAGATCTAAAACCCAAAAACCGATTAAAAGGATTAAACCTTTAGAAACAAGGGAAGCTACACTTCCAATGATAATAATATCGGTTAAGGATAATTCTTTTTTTATACCAAACCCTAAAGTCAATCCCAATATTCCGAAACCTAATAGAACCATAAGCCCTTGTATGGGACCAGCTAGAATAGTTACCAAAATCCCTGATATAAAAGTTGAGATAATGGCAAACTTTATGCTATGGCGTAAACATAAAATTATAATCGGTAGGGGGCACAAAAAACTTACCAGTGTACCTAATAGGGGAATGTAAATACTGATAATAAATAAAACAGCAGTAATTGCTGCTAAAAATGCACCCTCAACTATCGATTTAGTTGGAATTTGTTCAGTCAATCAATAAGCCTCTCAAACTAAAAATTATTTTCGTATATAGTATATCGTATATAGTATATCGTATATCGTATATCGTAAAGAAAATAGGATACAGAATAAAATAGTATATATTATATCGTGTCGCGCTATTATCAAGCTAAAAACTTAAAATCTTTAAAATCTACCAGTCTACCCGCCGTCCAATTTACTAGTCTAAATCAATTAGCCAGTTAGCTAGTTTACCATTTTCTTGGTTATCTAATTACATAGTATTTTTTACTTGAAACTCGAAACCTGTAACTTGTAACCTGTAACCCGAAACTCATCACTCTTTACTATTCTCTTCTTCACGATATACGATATACTAAATACTATATACTAATTTACTTATTTACTTATTTCGCCACATAAGGGAGGAGCCCTATTTCTCTTGCTCTTTTTATAGCTATAGCCAGTGTACGTTGGTGTCTTGCGCAGGTTCCGGTTGCTCTACGAGGCAGCATTTTACCTTGTTCAGTAATAAATTTTCTTAATAAATCTATATCTTTGTAATCGGCTACTATTTTTTCTTTGCAAAAAAGACAAACTTTCCTTATTGGTTTTCTAAAAGAATTATATCGTGCCATTAATTTATATTTTTCCTCCTTCTTAATCTATTTTCTTTTTTTTAGTATTTCTTTAAAAAATTAATCAGCTTTTTTTATTTTCAATTTTTTCTTCTCTTCATATTGTAAGGTTAATAAATATCTAATAATTCTTTCTTCTAACTTCATAACTCTTTCAATTTCAGCAATAATCTTTTCATCCACATTGAAATTTAAAACGACATAAATCGCCTCTGTGAAATCTTTAATTTCATAAGCTAACATTCTTTTGCCCCATTTATTTGTCTTGGTTATTTCTCCCTTTGCATTGGTAATAAGCTTTTCAAATTTATCTAATAAGGAATCTAGTTCTTTGTCTTCTAACTGGGGATTTAGGGCAAGCATTATTTCATAACTTCTCATCTGTTAACACCTCCTTTCGGTTTAATCAGCCCCCGAAAGATTCTTCAGGAGCAAGGAAATTATAAATATAAAACGATTTATATTATATCACAGATATTTTCGATAGCAAGTTATATTCGTATATTGTATGTCGTATATCGTATGTCGTAAAGATAATAGAAATTGAGAATCAGAATAAATTCGTATCGCGTATCGAGTATCGAGTTAAGAAAGCGAAAGAAAAGATATAGGATACAAAAGTAAAAAATATCTATTTTTTTTAATCCCGGGGAATAATTTCTCTAATTTTCTTCTCTAATTTTACCCGGGGAACCAAGACTTTTCTGCCGCAACAAAGACATTTTAAGCCAATATCAATACCGGTTCTGGTAATTTCCCAATGGAAACCACCACAAGGGTGTTTCTTCTTCAATCTAATAATATCTCCCATTCCTAATTTTAAAGGCATGTTACTATATCCTTATTTACCGATTTACCAATTCTCCAATTTTCCAATTCACCGATTGACCAATTAAATTATTCATTAGTCGTTAGCAAAAAATACAAAACCAGTTTTCGGTTTACAGTTCTCAATTTTCATTAAGTAGAATCGTATTACTTGTTGTATTGACTGGTAGACCGGAAAACCGGGCGACTGGTAATCAAATAAAATCACAATTCTTGCAGAAGAGAATCATACTCTTCTTTATTCTTTTGTTTGAAGGGACCAACAATAGATAAATTTATTTTATCTTTGGTAAAAATATTTTGAGCCATTTTCTGAATATCTTTCACTTTTACTTCTTCAATTTTTTCTTTTATTTCGTCAAAAGCTGAAGGCCTACCATATAAAAGCATCCTATCCCCCAACCAAAATGCCCTGTTTAAAGTACTTTCCAAACCTAAAGATAATGCACCCTTATACATTTCTTTTGCTTTTCTCAATTCATCTTCTTCTAAATTATTATCTTTTATTTTATTAAGTTCCTCTAAAATTGTCTGGATAGTTTCCCTCAATTTACTTGAATCGATACCGGCATAAATATTAAAAGAACTGATATCATTAAAATACTGAATAAATGAATGGATATCATAAGCTAAATTTTTTTTGACTCTTATTTCTTGAAAAAGCCGGGAACTTAATCCCGAGCCTAATATTATATCTAATAAATCCGCAGAGTATTTATCAGGATCTAGCCGGGAAATTCCGGGAAAACCAAAAGAAAGATGAGTCTGGTTACTCTTTTTAAATTTTATTCCTATTTGAGTATTTTTCTGATTATCCTTTGCGGGTAAATAATTTTTAACTTCACCTTTTTCCATTATTTTAAAATATTTTTCGACCTGCAGAATTACTTCTGCTGTCTTAATATTTCCTGCAACACTTATTACTAAGTTGTTGGGACGATAAAATTTATTTATATATGATAAGATATCTTCTCTTTGCATGCTAAGCACACTTTTTTCATTTCCGAGAACAGGCCTACCCAGAGGATGATTTTTCCACATTATCCTGTCAAGCAAGATTTCTACTAATTCTTCCGGTATATCCTGATATTTCTTAATCTCCTCGGTAATTATATTTTTTTCCTTATGAAGATCTTCTTCTCTAATTAACGAATTTAATATTATATCAGCTAACACATCAAAAGCAACCTTAAATTGTTCCTGAGGAACTTTAGTATATAGATGAGTTGTCTCTTTAGAGGTAGAAGCGTTTATTTCTCCGCCAATACCTTCTATTACCTGAGATATTTCTAAAGTGCTCTTTCTCTTGTTAGTTCCTTTAAATAGCATATGTTCGATGAGGTGAGAAATTCCTTGACGTTTTTGTGCTTCATACCTTGACCCGGCTCCTATTCCGAAAACAATAGCTACTGATTTCATGTAAGGCATTTCTTCTACTACGATCCTTAAACCATTTTCTAATTTTTTTACCTTGTAAATGATGGTTCCTCCTCTTAATTAGTATCGAGTATCACGTATCGAGTATCGCGTTAAGAAAATCAGAATTCAGGAATGGAGACGTGATATATTGTGTTCGAAGTAGGACAGGCGTCTCAATCGAATTCTATTCGGATTTTTTCACTACAAATACTTCTTCTAATTTAGTAAAATCCACCTCTGGTCTTACTATTACTTTTTGAAATAAATCATGGCTTTCCTTTTTTATCCCAACTATCTTACCAATAATAATTCCCTTGGGGAAAATGCTTCCTAATCCGGAAGTAATCACTACATCATTTATTTTTACATCAGCATCATTGGAAAGATATTCTATATAGCAATAATTGCTTTCGCTTCCCTTCACTACCCCTATATCTCTTGATCTCTGAGTCATGCCTCCCACAGCACTTCTTTGATCTAATATTAATAATATTTTTGCTGTTCGGGAATCGACACTAACTACCCTGCCAACCAATCCACGGTGAGTTGCCACCGCCATATTTTTCTCTACTCCATCAGTTATTCCTTTATCAATAATTATACTATTAAACCAGTTTCCTGGTTCCCGGCTGATTACCAAAGAGGGTATCATTTCATAAGAAAAAGATTCTTTAAGTTCTAACAGCTTTTTCAACCTATCATAGGCTATCAATTTTTCTTTTAATGTAGCGTTTTCCTGATAGGTAATTTCAATTTTTTCTTTTAGCTCTTTATTCTCTTCTTCCACTCTCTTAAATTCGGCTATGGCTTTTAAGTAGTTTTTTGTATTGTCAGCAACTAAAGTTATCCCCCGATTAATTGGGGAAAAAAGTCTTAATCCGGTACTCTCTAACCAATTAAAGTACATTTTGCCATGGTAGTCTATAGTCATTATAAAAATAGTTATAATAATTAATATAACAAAAATTACTAAAGCATTGTGTTGAGATAAAATTTTTTTCAAATTCCCAATTCCTCAATTCACCAATTTGCCAATTCACCAATTAAGATTCAGATTGAGATCAATTCTCCAATTACATTAGTTTGCCAGTTAAAATACAGTAATAGGTAATGAGTAACAAGTAATAAGTTTCGAATTATGTTTTTTATCTTTTCGCTTTAAGCTTTTAATTTTATACTGATAGCTAATTTTTTTATCTAAAAACTATAAATTATAAACTATAAACCAGTCTTGCAATTTAATTGGTCAATCGGTCAATTGGCAAATTGGTCAATTAATTTTAACCAACTAACTTGCTAACTAAATGTATATGCTAAATGCTGTACGCTCTGCGCTAATTCAAACTGTTTTGGATGTTCTAATTAGCACTCTTTGGTAAAAATTAAAATCCTCCAAGACTTTTCCTATCCCCTTAATCACACAGTATACCGGTTTTGGAGATACAAAAACTGGAATGCCTATCTCTTCTTGTAAAAGTTCTGGTAAACCTACCAAAAGTGCACCCCCGCCAGTCATAATGACTCCCTTATCCACAATATCTGAGATCAATTCAGGAGGTGTTTTTTCTAAAGCCACCCTCACTGTATTAGCAATTATTCTTAGGGGTTCAGAAATGGCTTCCCTTAATTCATCTTTAGAAATTTTAATTATTTTAGGGAGACCCGTAACTTTGTCTCTCCCCCTAATCTCATAATCACCATCTTCTCCATCTGCCTTATTCGTGGATAAACCAAGCTTAATTTCTTCTGCAGTTAATTCACCAATATATAAATTATGTGCTTGTTTAACGTATTTACTGATGGTTTCATTGATATAATCCCCGGCAACTTGACTTAATTCGCTTACCACTATCCCTCCTAAAGATATTATGGCTACCTCGGAAGTTCCTCCTCCTATATCTATTACCAAATTTCCCATGGGTTCAAATATAGGAAGCCCTACACCAATCGCAGCTGCTATAGGCTCATCTATTAAAAATACCCGACCCGCTGCACATTTGTAAGCGACTTCCGATACTGCTCTTTTTTCTACCTCCGTAACTCCGGAAGGGACACAAATTACAACCGACGGCCTTGCAAAACGATTAGGATTATGAGCTTTTTTAATAAAATATTTTAACATTTCAGCAGTGACTTCAAAATCAGCTATTACACCTTCTTTTAAGGGTCTGACGGTAAATATACCTCGGGGAGTTCTCCCTAGCATCTTTTTCGCCTCCTCCCCGACTGCTAATATCCTATTCCCCCCATCTTTAAAAGCAACAACTGACGGTTCGTATAAGACAATTCCTTTCCCCTTGATATGTACAAGGGTGGTAGAAGTGCCTAAATCAATTCCTATATTTTTTGAAAATGATCCGAAAAGAAAATCTAACCACATTTTCTGGTTCTCCTTTTCCATAAACATATTTTAAAATCTTAAAATATGTTTAACTTTATTAGTTCACAAACAAAAATTATATGTTATAATTTTTATTAG
>ASPA01000062.1 GCA_000405605.1 Atribacteria bacterium SCGC AAA255-G05 | reverse complement strand
CTTACATCTTGATATTAGGCCTGGATCAAAACAATTTTGGAAAGGAAATAAGTGAATTGGATATTGAATATGCACTAAAACTAATAGCAAATAACGGCTTTCCTTTGGTGCTTTCTGTATATTTAGTGTGGAAATTAGAGTTTTTTATTAATGAAATAATCAAGAATCAAAAGGAATTTTCCCATAGTATTACCACTGAAATCAAAGAAATCAAGCAGGCAATCAATGAATTGCGGGTTGATTTTGCAAAATATCAATGAAACTGTTGCTACATAAGGTTTTTAGCGTTTTTAAAAAAAGCTTCTAAAACTGCGTATATGAGGCGAATTTAAAAAATACGATGATTCATACCAGCCACCTTAAAACAAGGGCTTAAAACAGGCTTATATTGATGATAATTTTTCTTGATTCATTATATTCTCCGCTTTTATCCATCTTTGCTCTGATTATCTCCCATTCTATCTTGAATACTCTTGTTCTATCTATATACTTACCAGAATACTAAATAAATCCTTCAAATCTAAAGTGTAAAATTATTATAACTCACTTGAAAAGCATACTACTACCTTCTTGTCGTCTTCTGTGTAAAAGCACGTCATTTACTCCTTCTGCCAAAAATAAAATCCTTATTTCATATACATTTCAGATTACATATTTACGACATTTTGACGTATTCTTTATTAAATGTTGACAAAATCTATTAAAAGTATAAACTGAAACGAAGAATCCGAATTCAAATATAAACAATTTCAAGTTATACAAAATACGCCAAATTTTTGCTTAATCTGAAAGTAAAATTATGAAAACATTTCCAATCGATGAAAAATTATGTTTGCTAAATAGTTTTCTTAACAAATATACGGATACTATGAGCTTTTTTGCATGGGAGTTAAAGAAATTTCGTACTAACAAATATATACTCGAAAAATACGTGATTTTCCATTTCATTTGTTTGGAGATACTGATGGAGATATATTCTTTAATGCGGTTGCTAATACTTTTTTAGAAATGTGTTTAATCTCGGCATTCAAATTGTCGAATGATACATCAACAGATGCTTACACAATGAAAAAATTTAAAAAAGAAATAAGTAAAAATATTGAAAAGAATTATTTAATACAATTTTATTCACACTTAAAAGAAATCGATTTTAACAAAAAATTAAATGTTATCGATGAGAAAGTTAGAAATCTTAGAAATAAAGCCTTAGCACACGTTGATGAATCATATGTTAAAAATCAATTAAATCTACAGGGAATTTCCTGGACTGATTTTGATATTATTGAAAACACCTTAATTAATGCTTTTAATGGATTATCCTTTAATTCCGAATGGGAGTTACTGCCTATAAGTTATGATTCAAGAGTCCAACATCCCAAAGATATTGATTCAAGGCCAGATATTGTTAAAATTTTAGATTGTGTTGCTAAAGAAAGCTCTTTTCTTAACTTGCCTGAGGATAATCCCATTGCATGGAAAATTGAAATAGAAGGAATCTCTAAAGAAGATTTAGAGATTTTCAATTATTATCGTAGAAAAAATAATCTTAGTACATTTTGATGTGGCTCAATTCAGATAACAGAGTGTATTCGGATTGCCCCTTTGGTGTTTCGCCCAAATTTCTCTTTGGGGAAATTCAGATATGTCCGGAACATTATGCGCCATACACATAATGTTTTTATTAAATACAAAATAATTAAGGAAATACAATGTATCGTTGTTTTACTGTTGATCGTAATAAAACTTTAGAAGAAGAACAAATAATTAATTTAGTTAAATATACTGATGTTAACCCTCTTGAGCTACAAGTTCACATTGATTCTTTGTTTCCTGATGGAGTTACAAGTCATGGTGAGTGCTATATACTTAGAGGGCAAACGCCTGCTAAGGGTGTGAATGAAGTTATCGAACTCCTTTTTGAGTATGTTCGTAAAAGTTATTTCCCTTCTCGCCCTTCACGTTTTCAATCTTTTTTTGCATCTGAAAACATTGACCAAGCAGTGAATTTTAGAAATAAACATAGAACATCAGATAGTTTAATCTGGGAAGTTGAATCAAATGTTGCATTTAAAGCAGACATGCGCCTATTGACCTTGCAGGGTTCATTGTTGAAATTGTCTTATAATGCACACCTATACTGGAAAGGAATACCGGGTGAAAGTAATCCAGTTTGGGAATATTTAATGGTGCCTCCTGTGAAGATAATTCGTAAAATTGATTGATTTCATAAACCATAAATAAACAATTCGAGCACACTGTGAATAACAGCTTGTTTGAAGGTCACTTCGCTCACTCAAATACCTACGGCATTTCGCAAACAAGCGAGACGCTAGGAGAAAATTATGCCATACCAATACAAAAGAGAACCATTAAATAATGATGAAGTGGATAAATTAACTAATTCCTGTGATACTTTCCGGGAAAAATTTGTTATATGGACCATGCTCGATACAGGCTTAAGGTTGTCAGAATTTGCTGATCTTAAAAAAGAAAACGTTCAATGGCAGGAAAAAAGACTGGTTATCTACGGCAAGGGCGGTCCTTACGGCAAAAAAACAAAAAGAAGAATAATCCCCATGACTGATCGTGTTAGAAGATTGGTTGAGTATCATTTTGCCGAAAATAACAATATCGGAATGAGCAAAAGGACAATCGAGAGAACAGTAAAGAATGTAGCTGATAAAGCAGGGGTTGCAAAGAAAGTTAGTCCCCACGTTTTAAGACATACTTTTGCAGTAAATTGTATTAAAAAAGGAATTTCTACTAGAGCCCTCCAGTCTCTTTTGGGCCATGATAGATTGGCGACTACTGAAATTTATCTTAATCTATCTCCGGAAGACGCTATTAGAGAGTTTTTGAATAAGTGGTAATTAAAATGATACTGGGAAGAACAAAATCCCAATAAACCAAGATTTTCACTTAATAAAAATTAAACAAAAAATATTGGCAGGTTGTTTATGAGAACACTTTTCGTATTTATTGACGAATCGGGCAATTTTGATTTCTCTCCAAACGGAACTAAATATTTTTCTATTTCTGCTATTAGTACTTTGGATCCTTTGGGGAAAGAGGGGTTAGAAAAAATAAAATATAATTTAATGGAAAATGGAAATAATACTGAATATTTTCATGCTTCAGAGGATGAGCAATTTGTAAGAAATATAATTTATAACTTTATAGAAAATTTAGAAGATATAGAAATAGATTCGGTGATAGTTCAAAAAAATAAAGCAAATCCTTCTTTATATATTCCAGAAAAAAAGAAAATGTCGAAAAAAGAAAAGGGCTACAAACTTTACATCATAGCATTGCGTACTTTACTTAAGTATATTTTCGAAAGATATGAGAGCTCTGAAAATATCGATTTAGTAGTTGTAATTTTAAGTTCTATTTTTGATAAAAACAAACAAGCCCTAATAAAAATGATAATAAAAAAATACTTAAAGCAAGAATTCCAGAAACCTTTTTTTCTTTATTTTCACGAATGTAGATCAGATAAAAATACGCAAATTGCAGATTATTGTAGTTGGGCTATTCATAAAAAATGGACAGACGGAGAAATGAGGCCTTATAGTGCGATCCAAAATAAGATAAGAAGCGAATTTGATGTTTTTGGAATTGGGGAAAACATTTACTATTAATACTCTATAAAAAAAAATGACCACCCTACCTATCCTTAGAAGAGACCAGGGTCTCTTATCAGCAGGGTGGAACGTTTAAAAACCATTTTTATAATATAACAAATTTCCCAAATTGTCAAATTGTCAAGTTGTATTGAATAACAATAAATTAATTATTGGAGTTAAATGATATGAAAACTAATTTTAAAATTAAACTATACGACCTGCTGAAAAAAGACTCTCGCCTTTGGGATGAAGAAAAAAAGGAACTCAACGAAACTCTTTTGAAGGATTTGATTGATAAATTGGACGAAAAACTTATTGAATTATTGCTTAGTGACAAAGAAACGAAAGAAAAGTTTTTTATAAAAGTTAAAGATGTTTTTGTTTTTAAGCAAAATGAGCTGAAGTTTTTTATTGATGAGAATAAGCTGGATAATTCCTACACACAATACCAAAACAAAATCGGCTTGAAGGTTGGTAATAAACTTCTTTCCGAACGAGATGAGGTTGTTTTAGATTGGCCTTTCAAAGACTGCGTGCTGGAAGGCGGGATGACCAAAGAAGATCAAAAAAGAAATGAAATCTTTTTTAATGAGGTTTTGGCAAAGGATGAAATTGACCGGCTTTTTGATCCAAAAGCATTGGTAAATTGGAAAAGATACACCGCTAAAGGAGAGGAAAGAATTAAAGAACTCAAAAGAGATAAAGATGGTACTATACGGGAAAACTTGATTATTAAGGGTAATAATTTACTTACCCTGCATAGCTTAAAAGAGCAGTTTGCGGGCAAAGTGAAACTAATTTACATTGATCCACCGTATAATATTGGCAAAGATGATTTTGGTTATAATGATAATTTCAATCACTCTACTTGGCTTACATTTATAAAAAACAGGCTCAAAATAGCATATGAGTTATTATCTCCCGATGGAGCTATCTTTGTACAAATAGATCATCATGAATTAGCATATCTTAATATACTTATGGATGAAGTTTTTGGTCTTGAGAATAAAGTTCAAATTATTTCCCTAAAGGTTTCAGCTGCATCTGGTTTTAAGGCAGTTAATCCTGGTCCTATTGATGTAACAGAATTTATTCTTTTTTATACAAAAAATAAAAATAAATTTGCATTTCAAAAAAATTATGTAGAAGCTAGTTATCATAAAAACTACAATCTATACTTGGAAAGGTCAGAAAAAATTGAAAAATGGAAATTAGTATCGCTTAAAGAAAAAGTTATAAAAGAAAGCGGCTATAAAAGCGGAAGTGAAATGAAAGAAAAATATGGAAATATTGCTGATTTGGTTTTGTCAAGATTGATATCAGATTTTGCATTTTCGAACCCGGAAAATGTTGTGAGTATACGAGACCTTCATAAACCATCAAAAAAAGTTAAGGAGTTACAAGAATCTTCAAGAAAAAATAGAGATGAAATTATCCCATACAAAAAACGAGACGGTTCGTACACATATTTAATTAACGGAGGCGCACTTGCTTTTTATTCGAATAAAATAAAAGAAATTGATGGAGAATTAAAGGTTGTAGAATTACTTACAAATTATTGGAACCATATTTCATGGGCAGGAATAGCACGCGAGGGTGGTGTTCGTCTTAAGAATGGTAAAAAGCCCGAAAAGTTATTAAAGCAAATAATTGAAATTGTTGGAGCTAAAAACGACGATATTATTGTCGATTTTTTTCTTGGAAGTGGAACGACATGTGCTGTTGCTCATAAACTTAAAATACAGTATATCGGAATTGAACAATTAAATTATGAAAATAATGATTCTGAAGTAAGGCTTAAGAATGTTATTAATGGTGATCAGTCCGGTATTTCAAAGTCTGTTGGCTGGCAAGGTGGCGGTGATTTTGTTTACCTTGAACTTGCCAAGTGGAACGAGGAAGCAAAAGAAAAGATTTTGAAGGCAAAAAGTTTAACTGAATTGGAAAAGCTGTTTGATGAGCTTTATGAACGATATTTTCTAAATTACAATGTTAAAACAAAAGAATTTAAGGAAAAAATATTAAAAGAAGAAGGGTTTAAAAAACTTAACTTAGATGAGCAAAAGAATCTTTTCGTGGAAATGCTGGATATGAACCAGATGTATGTGAATTTTAGCGAGAGAGCAGATAAAAAATATAATCTTTCAGAAAAAGATATTAAATTAAGTGAGGAGTTTTATTTAGCAAAATGAACTACTCAACCGATCAACCTTTTCTTTATTCTGTCGTTCGAGAAAAAGCCTATGAATATGGAGTAATAAAACCAAAGATCCCCTCTTATATTTTAGAGAACTTGAAATATACTTTATGGACCTGGCAGGAAAAAGCACTTGAGCTTTTTTTAACAAATGAGGAATTAAGAAACAAAGAAAATTCAGTTGAACCGAATCACCTTATGTTCAACATGGCTACCGGTACCGGGAAAACCATGCTCATGGCGGCTTTAATTTTGTATTATTATAAAAAAGGCTACCGGTATTTTATTTTCTTCGTCAATCAAAACAATATCGTTGATAAAACCGAAAATAATTTTATCAATAAAAACCACACTAAGTACCTTTTTCGCCAAAATATTGTGATTGACGATAAAATAATAAATATTCGAAAGGTGGAGACTTTCGATAATATAGATGATATACAAATTAAATTTACTTCAATTCATAAACTTCATAATGCGGTTTATTTAGCAAGAGAAAATTCGGTTACGCTCGAAGATCTACAGAAAAAGGATTTAGTGATGATTGGTGATGAAGCGCACCATCTCAATGCCTCAACAATAAGAAATGGACAAATAGAAATGGATTTTCCGTTGGAATTAAAAGAAAACGCTAGCGAAAAAGATATTGAAAAAAGCTGGGAAAATACGGTGCTTAATAAAATCTTAAAAAAAGGCAAGAGTGAACAAGAAACAGAAAACAAAAATGTATTATTAGAATTTACAGCAACCATACCAAAAAATGCGGATGTTATAGAAAAGTATAGAACAAAAACAATATACAAATTTGAACTTGTAGATTTTCTAAAAGCTGGCTATACCAAAGAAATAAATCTCGTTTCTACATCACTAATAAAGAAAGATAAAATTTTACTCGCTTTACTTTTCAATTGGTATCGCCACCAAATTGCACTCAAAAACAATATTTCTAATTTTAAACCGGTAATGCTTTTTAGAAGTAAACTTATTGAAGAATCAAAAAAGGATTATGAAGAATTTTTATCGCTCATTACCGAATTAAAATCGGCCGATTTTGATTTTCTTAAAAATATTGAAAGGAATATCAAACAAGATCAATCAAGTTTATTTAAAGTTTACGAACAAGGTAAAAGCCGTGTTAAGCAAATGCTCCGGTATATTAAAGATGAAAAAATTGGTATTAGAGAGATTGTGAACTATGTAAAAGATGAGTTTAGCGAAAGAAATTGCATTATAACTAACTCAAAAGATAACAAGGCAACCACCAAAGAAAAGACAACAGAGGAACAGGAACAATTGCTTAATAGTTTAGAAGATAAAAATAACCATATCCGCGCAATCTTTACGGTTAAACGATTGACGGAAGGATGGGATGTTTTAAACCTTTTTGACATAGTTCGTCTTTATGAAGGACGTGACGAAAAGCATCAAAACGGGCAGAGAGCCGCAGGGCAAGCCACCGTACAAGAAATACAACTTATCGGACGGGGTGTGCGCTATTATCCATTTACCTATAATGAATATGAAAAAAATAAGAGAAAATTTGATAATAGCCTGGAAAATCCGCTTAGAGTGCTGGAAGAGTTTTATTATCACAGCGATGATGATTATCGCTATCTTGATGAATTAAAACGTGAACTTAAAAATAAGGGATTTATTCAAGATAATCGCGAGATAAAAAAGTTTGCACTTAAAGATGATTTTAAACAAAGTGATTTTTTTAAAGAGATTAGGGTTTGGAAGAACGAAAAGATAGATAATCCGGAAAGAAGGAAACAAACACTCTCGGAGCTTGAAAAGGATTTTGTTTTTGAATA
The DNA here is from genome assembly GCA_000405605.1 of Atribacteria bacterium SCGC AAA255-G05. Taxonomy (GTDB): domain Bacteria; phylum Atribacterota; class Phoenicimicrobiia; order Phoenicimicrobiales; family Phoenicimicrobiaceae; genus Sediminicultor. The sequence goes on along the minus strand of ASPA01000062.1, from coordinate 4,978 downwards.
CAAAACGAAAGAATTTGCAATGAAAGAACAGCAAGTCGTTTTAGACAAAGAAAAAGATGAAGTTTTGGCAGAAAGCACCGTAAAAGAAAGCAAAACAATCAGTAAAAAATTAAAAGATTTTGAAAAACATATTATTGCAAAAGCTATCAATAAAAAAGCAACAAAAGATTTATCACTTTTACGTTTTGATAATTTACAGAACGAGTTAAGCATAAATAGTGTTGGCGAAATAATGGGAGATAATTTTATTGGCAACTTTAAGATCGATATAATCACTTCAAAAGATAAAACCGATTTAAGCGATATAAGCAATGATATAAAACTAGAATTGTTATTGGATTTTTTTGATGCTTTTACGAGAAAGCTCAAAGAAATTGCCAATCCATATCTGGGAACTGAAAATTTTTCGCCTTTTTCTTTTGAAGATTTATTTGGAGATATAAAAGAAAAAAGTGTGCTTATCGATCAAGAAAGTAAAAACTTAGAAACTGAATTAAAACGACATAAGTGGTATGTATTAAACAGTTTCAATGGAACAAGTGAAGAAAGAGAATTGATGGAATTTATGAAGAAAATAATCGGGAATTTGGAAGAGAAATATGACGAGGTATATTTACTCCGAAACGAGGAAGTGTATAAAATCTATGACTTTAAGCAAGGTCGCGGATTTGAGCCGGACTTTTTACTATTTTTGAAAGGCAAAAAAGGTAATTTATATTATCAGATTTTTATTGAACCAAAAGGAAATGAATATCTCGGGGATGATGGTACTTTTAAGTCAGGGAAAGAAGGTTGGAAAGAAGATTTTTTAGAGCAAATTTCAGAAAAATACGGAAAAACCAAACTATTAAAAGCTGAAAATAAAAAATATAGCTTAATTGGTCTGCCATTTTTTAACAAAGATCATAATAATAAATTTAAAGAAAAATATCAGGATATAATAAATTAAAATAGATTTTCACAATAATATTTTTGTTGACATGTGTTAGCACATATGCTAACTTTATGTTGAAGGAGTTTTATGCCATTGCCCAAAAAAGAAGATTATATTTTCTACCAGGGAGAAAAGTTCCAGGTAGAATTTTATTTCACTGAAACCGGGGAAATGCCGGCCAAAGAATACTTAGAGAAAGAATCTTTGGAGGTACAAGTTAAGCTAGCCGCCCTGGTAAAATATATTGCAGATCATGGCATACTCTTTAATAAAACAAAATTTAGGAAAGTGGACTCAAAAGAAAATATATTTGAGTTTAAACCCTTAGATCATCGATTCTTTAGCTTCTTCTATGAAGGGAAAAAAATAATTATTACTAATGCTTATAGAAAGAAATCACAGAAAGTAAGTAAAAGAGATCTAGGGAAAGCCAAGAATGTAAAAAATGCTTACACTAATAGATTAAAAGAGGGAATTTATTATGAAAAAAACTAAAACTTATATGGATAAATTAATGGAAAATAAAGAATTTCGCGAGAAATTCGATGAGGAATACCAAAATATTTGTATTGGAGAACAAATTGCCGGAATCCGTCATCGAGCAAATTTAACGCAAGATGCTTTGGCCAAACGAACACATACTACCAAATCAGCGATCTCGCGCTATGAAAATTCTGATTATAAAAGTTATAGCATGCCTCTTTTAAATAAAATAGCAGAAGCTTGCGGGGCAGTTTTAAAAATTGATTTTGTGGCTAAAGGAACGAAAAAGGGTTAAAGGGTTTCAATATTTTAAAATATTGGCCACTACTGAAACTTATCTCAATCTATCTCCGGAAGATACCATCAGAGAATTTTTAAATAAGTGGTAATTAAGCGACTGGCATATGATGTCTAAATTTAAGGTGGTTTTATGTTAAGTTGGAAAGAACTGGAAGAAGAATTCTTTAAACTAAAAGATGCTCTTCAGTCTTCAAGAATTGACGTTCAATGGGGAGATTCAGGTGAATATTGGCGTATCGCAGGAGGTATGCATAAAACAGTTACACAACGTTTTAAACAATTAGCTTGTATTGCGGGTGAAAAACTTTTGGAAGTGGACCAAGTTAAAAATTACAAAGAGATTATTAATGAAAATGACCCAGAAATACGTTGGTATAAAGGAATTAAAAATCTGTTTGATAATAGCTTTGAATTTAAATTCTGTGGCACAATGCGTGATAAGAAGAACAATAATGATGTTGGTTCTATATATGCTGGTTCTGTATATAATATTGCTGAATACTCTGCAAATTTATGCTTAAAAATGATGCCTAAAGAGAAAGATAATAAAAAAAACGTAAGTATAACAAATAGCACATTAATATTTAATAATATTAATGTAGATAGAAGCGTTATTGGGGCCATTAATACTGCGGAGGTAAAACAAATTGATATTACAATGAGCAAAATTAAGAATTCCGGGAATGAAGAACTTACAAAAGCAGTGAAGGAATTTACTGAAGCAGTTATTTCTGAGACTAAACTTAATAATGATACAAAAAATCAAATCATTGAACTAATTTCATTTCTAACCAAACAATCTTTGTTGAATAAGGAAAAGAGGCAAAACTCAATTATTAAAGCTGTATTAACGCACGTTGAAAGTTTAATTTCTACAATTGCTTTACTATTGCCTTTATGGACAAAGCTTAGGCATTTACTTAATTTATAAACAACTCTAAATAAAATTTCTTATTTAATTTTTAATTTTATATTTGACACATCATTTTTTTTAAGTTAAACTGTAGAAAAATAAATCTATATTCTTATAGGTGAAAGAAATGCAAACCTCAGATGTTCTGAAAAAAATAAATATTCCCAGACACAAACTTTATTACCTGGAACAAAAAGGTTATATTAATCCCAAAAAAATAACCAGGGGCGATTTAGAGATGAGAGAATATACAGAAGAAGACTTTCGCAAAATCCAGATAATATGGAAATTTTTGAAGCAGGGCTTTAAGCATAAGATTGCCTATCAAAAAGCAATGGAAAGTCTAAATAATTCTTAAGCCGGTACTCCATCTAAAATTTAAAAAGGATTAACCCTGCTTAGTAGATACTCACTTAACAGGGTTAAGATAAAATATAACCATGAATAAGGGAAATACCCAGAAAATTAAAAGACCTAAAGTTATTGCCGTTACCAATCAAAAGGGAGGAGTGGGAAAGACCAACATCACTTTTAATCTCTCCGGAGCCTTGGCTGAAAAGAACAAAAAGATTCTCCTTATAGACTTGGACCAGCAGGGAAATCTTTCCTCTTCATTTTTAGAAGATATCTACGATCTTAAATTTACCGTTGCCGACCTCTTTTTAGATAATGACCTTGATATTGCCAAGGTTATCCAAAAAACCTCTTTTCAAAACATAGACATTGTCCCTTCCAATATAGAGTTAAGTAAAATAGATTTGCAACTGGCCGGAGAGCCGGATGCCCAGTATTTTTTAGCTGATAAATTAAAAGGCTTAAAAGAATTCTATAATTATATACTCATTGACTGTCCTCCAAGTTTAGGCCTGGCCACTAGAATTGGCCTGGTGGCCGCAGATGAGGTTATTATACCTTTAGAGTGTCAGGAATGGGCCGTTAAAGGGACAGCTTATTTAAGAGGTGCTATAACCAAGATAAGGAAAAGGGCAAATCCCAAGCTCGAAATAATGGGCTATATTATAAATAAGTTTGTCGGAAGAAGGAAGCTGGAAGAGGTTTACCACGACACTGTTTTAGAGGGTTTTAAAGATAAGGTATTTAAAATAGAGATAACGAACAGTGTTAAATATGCTGAGGCAACTACTATAAAAAAACCGATTACTTATTATTTACCTTCTTCAGAACAAGCAGAAACCTATCGAAAATTAGCTCAGGAGTTTATAAATCATGACTAAAAAAAAGGAAGTTATTTTAAGAAAATTCGCCAAAGATACTTTTGATTCCCTTCCAATCCAGGAAGAAGAAATTATCACAAAAGAGAAAAAGGGTATTAGAGAAGGAACAAAGGGTCTTTCCGGCGCCAGAATTATTGAAATATCCAGAATAAAATTAGATCCCGAACAACCAAGGAAAAGTTTAAATCAGAAAAGATTAAATGAATTAGCAGAATCCATTAAAAAACATGGACTCCTACAGCCAATTACCGTTGAATATATAGAAGCTGAAGATTGCTTTAAAATAATCAGTGGCGAGCGCAGATATAAAGCGGCTAAATTATCCGACCTTCAAGAATTGCCCTGTATTATTAAAAATATTGATAGTAACACCCGGCTTATTCATCAGTTAATTGAAAACATCCAAAGGCAGGACCTTCCACCACTTGAAGAAGCAGATTCAATCCAAGCCTTGATCAGTAGAAAAAGAATGGACAACCCAAACTATTCTCAAAGAGAGGCCTCAAGAGAATTAGGACTTCCTAAAAGTTATGTGAATGAAATGCTTTCTTTACTTAAACTTCCTCAGGATATAAAAGAGAGTGTCCGAACATCGGACACAGTGCCAAAATCCTTATTATTGTTGCTTCTCCGGCAAAGTGATGAAAAAAATATAAGGGAATTCTACAGACAAACAAGGGAAGGAAAATTAACGGTTCGAGAAGCAAAAATGAAACTCAAAAAATCTAAAGACAAAAAAGGAAGACCTAAATACTATGAATATAAATTTGAATCTCCTGGAAGAGAGTTTATTTTAAAAATAAAATTTAGAAAATCTGAGGTAGAACAGTCTGAAATAACAGACGCCATTCATCAAGTATTAAATATTCTAAATAAATAATAAAAATACTGGATATAAAAGAGAGTGTCCGAACATCGGACACTAAGGAAAAAACCTTATTATTATTGCTTCTCCGGCACATCATTAAAATAAATAAAGGGGTTTTTAAATAAGTAAAGAAGTTAATAATAGTTTAAAGAAACCTCTATAAAAAAAATAACAAAACCGATCTAAATTTATATTAAGGATTACTGGAGTTTGACTTAAGAAATACTGGAGTTTGACTTAAGAAA
>ASPA01000061.1 GCA_000405605.1 Atribacteria bacterium SCGC AAA255-G05 | reverse complement strand
ATCAAAATGATAATAGTATCCCAGAAGATGTAGAACAAAAACTGCTACAATTCACTAAAGCCGGACTGGCTGTTGCTACCATGAAAGGCAAATCTTATCTTTCTATCGGCGGTGTCTCTATGGGGATTGCCGGTTCCCAGGTTTCCCCCGACTTCTTTCAGGATTATCTGGGGATGAGAAACGAATATGTAGATATGACCGAGATTACAAGAAGGATAGAAGAAGAGATATATGATAAAGAAGAATACGAAAAAGCCCTGTCCTGGGTCAAAGATAATTGTAAAGAGGGAGAAGACCGCAATAAAGAAGACTTAAAACACTCTCGTTCCCAAAAGGATAAAGAGTGGGAGATGGTAGTAAAGATGACCCTGATCGCCCGGGATCTAATGGTGGGTAATAAGAAATTAGCTAACCTGGGCTATGCCGAAGAGGCGGAAGGCCATAATGCCCTTGTTGCTGGATTTCAGGGACAAAGGCAGTGGACCGACCATTTCCCCAATGGTGACTTTATGGAGACTATTTTAAACACCTCTTTTGATTGGAACGGGATAAGGGAATCCTTTATCTTTGCCACCGAAAACGATAGCCTAAACGGAATCTCCATGTTATTTAATCACCTTTTAACCGGTACAGCCCAGATCTTCTCCGATATCCGGACTTACTGGAGTCCTGAAGCAGTAAAGAGAGTAACCGGAAAAGAATTGACCGGCTTAGCCAAAAATGGAATACTTCATTTGATCAATTCCGGTTCTACTACCTTGGATGCTACCGGAGAACAGAAGGAAGATGGAAAATCAACTATGAAGCCCTTCTGGGAGATTACCGAAGAAGAGGTAAAAAAATTTCTGGAAAATACGAAATGGTCTCCTGCAAACCTGGAATACTTCCGGGGAGGAGGATATTCATCTACCTTCTATACCAAGGGAGTAATGCCGGTTACGATGGTAAGAATAAATCTTGTAAAAGGTCTGGGGCCGGTAATCCAGATTGCCGAGGGCTATACCGTAGATCTATCTCCTGAAGTTCATCACATCTTAGATGAACGCACCGACCCCACCTGGCCCACCACCTGGTTTACTCCTATTCTAACCGGTAGGGGGGCTTTCAGAGATGTCTATTCGGTGATGAATAACTGGGGGGCTAACCATGGAGCCATTAGTTATGGACATATTGGTAAAGACTTAATTACTCTATCCTCCATGCTCAGGATACCGGTGGCAATGCACAATGTCGCAGAAGAGAAAATATTCAGGCCCAAAGCTTGGGCATCTTTTGGTACTTCTGATTTAGAAGGAGCTGACTTTAGGGCTTGTAATAATTTTGGGTCATTGTATGGTAAGTAAAACAAAACTTTTGTTTCGTAGTAATAACACGATAGGGAGGTGATTATTATATCGAAGTAATCGATGTCTTCCTTTTGACTAGATGAAAGGAGAAAAATAAAAAGGAGGTTATATAGTAAAAGAGAAATGAGATTTGTTCAGATGTATAGTTGTTGGTCAAAATCTCGAACAAATCTCGGAAAAGATTTTGTTAGAAATTGTTACATAAATAAAATTATTAAAAGGAGTGCGAAAAAATGAAGAAATTATTAATATGGGTAGCAGTACTGGTATTAAGTGTTTCAATGATTTCAGCTATTTCACTGGCAGCTGATAAAACTAAGATAACATTCTGGTATTTCCATTCAGGAGCTGAGGGAGAATTTATGGCAGCATTAGCGGATAAATACAATAAGGTTAACCCTAATGTTGAAGTTACAGCTGTGAGTATCCCTCAAGCTGATTACATGGGTGTTAAACTTACAACTGCATTTGCAGGTGATGTTGGCCCAGATGTGTTCTTTATGAGTCCTGGCGATTTCTTGAAGTATGCTAACAGCGGTATAGCACTTGATTTAACTCCTTATTATAATGAGGAGTTGAAAGCAGACTTTTTACCAAGTGCTTTAGATGCAGTTACAGTAAATGGTAAGATAGTTGGAATACCGTTTGAAATAGAATTATTGGGATTGTATTATAATAAGGACATGTTTGCTGCTGCGAATGTACAACCTCCAAAAACTTGGAATGAACTTATTGAAGTTACCAAAACGCTTACTAAAGGAAAAGTTGCAGGTCTTTTAATCGAGCCTAACAAAGGTTATTACCAGAACTTTATATGGTATCCTTTCTTATGGCAAGGCGGTGGAGATATAATTGACGTAGCTACAAAGAAAGGCATATTTGAAGGCCCCGCAGTTGAAAATGCATTGAAACTTTGGGGAGATCTGATTAAAGCGGGAGCACCTGCAAAGGTCACCATACCTGGCACCTGGGATCTAAGCCTTTTGGGCCAAGGTGATGTAGCAATGCAAATTTGTGGCACATGGGCAATTGCAGTTCTTGAAGATCCTGAAAATGGTTACTCCGAAACCAATATAGGCCTCGTACCATTACCGATACCTGACAACGGAAAAGCAGCTACAGATGCAGGTGGGTGGAAATTCATGGTTAATGCTAATAGCAAAAATGCTGATGCTGCTGCAAAGTTTGTTATGTGGGCATTTGCAGGAGATACAAGTTTACCTCTTGAATGGTGTACAAAAACTAAGTTTGCTTATTCACCAAGAAAGTCAGTAGTTGAAGCTGGTAAGGATATATATAGTAAAGGACTGAGAAAGGTATTTACAGATGAGATATATACTACAGCTATAGGTGAACCAAGGTATCCTTCCGAGATTGTTGATGCTGTAGGTGATGCATTACAAGAAGTTATGTTCACTAACGCAGATCCTAAAGCTGCTGCAAAGAAAGCCAATGATAGAATCAACGAATTCCTGAAATCATTCAGTGGTTCAATGTAAATAAATAGTTACACAAAGCTAAGATACCCCCCATTGTCGTAAGCCAATGGGGGGTACAATTAATAATATGGGAGAGATGTTGATGAGTAGTCAAGGTTTTGCAACAGTTAAATTTTTTATAACAAAAAAGAGAGTAGCAAAAAATTTATTCGCCTATCTTATGCTAGCTCCCGATATAATCGGTTTTGCAATATTTATTTTTATTCCAGTGGGTATAGCTTTATATGTAAGTCTGCACGAATGGAATGGTCTTAGCCCAATGAAATTCATTGGCTTAAGAAATTATGTTACTTTAGTGTCGGATAGCCTATGGTGGCATTCTGTTGGAATTACAATTGTTTATGCCCTTATGTTTGTACCTATGATATATTGCTCTTCTCTTTTAATAGCGGTTTTTCTAAACTCTATAACTGGTAAAATACAAGGATTTTTAAGGGTAATTTATTTTGTGCCTTTTACAGTATCCACAATTGTTCTTTCAATAATATGGTTGTTTATGTTAGATCCGCGAAGAGGGCTTGTGAATGATTTTTTACATATATTTGGGATATCTGCACAATCATTCCTTGGAAATTCGAAACAAGCACTTTTTTGTATTGCATTTATAACTGCATGGACGCTTATAGGATATTATTCAATTATATTTTTAGCAGCATTAAAGGATATTCCAGTTATCTATTATGAGGCAGCAAAACTTGATGGAGCAAACGCTTTTCAGCTTTTTAAAAGTATTACCTTTCCAATGCTTAAGGAAGTAAATCTCTTTGTTCTTGTTGTCACAATTATTGCTTCATTTCAGGTATTTGACCAGGTAAAAGTTATGACAAGTGGAGGACCTGCAGGGGCAACAAATGTTGCAGTATTTTACATTTATACCAATGCCTTTGATTATTTGAAACTAGGATATTCGTCGGCACTGGCGTTTGTGCTTTTTGTTATAATGTTTGTTTTTAGTATGCTGCTATTAAAAATAACAGGTGGTGGGGCACGTGAATAGTGAAGGGAAATTAATTAAAAATAAAAATGGGCAAATATTATATTGTGTTAAAATACTAGGCGGTATAATTCTAGGATGTTTATTTTTAATTCCCATTTATATGTTGTTTGTATCGTCAATTAAACCCACTGGAGAAGTATTTGATTTAAGATTTATACCTAAAACAATATCATTAAATGGTTATAGTTTGATTTTAAAACAAAAATTTTTAAGTTATTTTTTAAATTCATTGTTTATATCTACAACAGTTACGATTGTTGCTCTTGTATTCCACTCGATGGCTGGATACGCTCTTGCACGATTAGATTTTGTGGGTAGAAATGTAGTCTTTATTTTGATTTTAGGTACATTGATGATACCTTTTTCGGTTATTTTAGTACCATTGTTTATATTAGTAAAAAATTTTGGTTGGCTTAATACTTTTAAGGGTGTTATTATACCTGCTATACCTCATGCATACGGTATATTTCTTTTTAGGCAGTTTTTCCTAACGATACCAAAAGAGTTGGAAGAAGCGGCTATCCTTGATGGATGTTCACCTTTTGGAATATTTATAAGGATATTTCTTCCTTTATCAAAGCCTATAATCATAGTACTGGCTGTAGCATTTTTTATAGCAAACTGGAATAACTATATGTGGCCTATGATAGTAAACCAAAGTCAGAATAAGTGGGTGTTACAGGTTGCTTTAGCAAACTACATAGGACGAACTGATACACCGTGGGATGCAATTATGGCGGGGGGTGTAATTACAATTATTCCTATACTGATTTTGTTCTTTGTACTACAGAGATACATAGTTGAAGGTATAAAGATGAGTGGAATAAAATAGAACATCTCATTGTAAGTGCTCAAAGCAGATTGTAATTTTAAATGCCAGCCATATTTTGTAAAACCGTTACCCTCAACAATAATTACAACTAACCTGTCATTTGACAGATAGGATGAAATATTACTAGACCCTGGAATTATTGGTTTAAATGATAGACAGACTTACACACAAATCTTATATGGTTAATATGAATTGAAGAAATAAATGTTATTTTACCTTGTATAAATATAAACTGTATAAATCAGGAGATGAAAAAATGTTTAAAAAAGTATTAACAATCGTATTAATTGCAGTATTTATAGTTTCAATCGGCTTGGTTGGTGCTAATTGTAAGGCAACAACAACCACAACAATTGCTGCTGCTGAAACAACAAAAGATACAGGTATAGACCTTGGCAGGGAAGAGAAATTTATTTTACAATCTATTAAGGAAGTTAAGCAAATTGCCCAGCTTACAGGAAAAGAATCTATAAACAGTACGGATAAATACTTGGTATACGGAACGGATCTGGGAAGCATGTTTGAGCATGAGGGAAAGATATATATGGTTTTTGGTGATACATTTGGTCCAAGAAGCAAGGATGCAACAGGAGCAGGTGGTGACAACTGGCGTTCCAATGTTATGGCGGTGATATCCGATGAAGACCCTTCGGACGGAATCATATTTGACACTATGATTACTGATGATAAGGGTAGGGCAAAGGAATTAATAAAAGCCAAAAAGATAGATAATCTCGAAATAACTGTTATTTCCACAGGTGGTATTTCAGCAAAGGGATCTATGTATTTGTTCTATATGTCTGTAAAAAAATGGGGATTACCAGGAGAATGGACATGTAATTATGCAGGAATGGCTAAATCTGCAGATTATGGAAATACGTGGATAAGAAAAGAAAATATTACATGGCCCGGAAATAGCGGATTTATACAGGTATCACCCTATAAGATAGGCGATGATATATTTTTTTGGGCCATACCTTCTGGACGGTTTGGCGGAGTAAAATTGATGAAGGTCAAAGAAGTAGACATTGAGGATATTGATCGTTATTTATATTACATAGGAATGGATGGCAAAATTCCACAATGGTCACCAGATATCAACGATGCTGTTGAGATAATAGGTCCTCCTGTCGGTGAGCTTTCCGTAATGTGGAATGAATATTTTCAAAGATGGATTATGACATATCTGAATGAAAAAACACGTTCTATTGAAATAAGGGAAGGAATAAATCCCTGGGGACCTTGGAGTAAGGGTATCGAAGTATGTAATGCTTCAGACTATCCGGATTTATACGGTGCATATATACACCCTCGTTTTGTAGAAAACAACGGACAGATAATATACTTTGCGATGTCACAGTGGAAGCCTTACAATGTATTCTGGATGAAGGCAAAACTCGAAAAATAATTTTACAATTACGTAAAATCTATCTATTCGTGAAACAGCTCAGAAAAACCGTATTTGTGTAAGATAATTTTATCCAAACCCGAAGTGAAAATTTGAAACTTCAGAGATTCCCGTGGGTAAATGGGTTTGTAAAGGATATGTTTACCCACATTTTTACATCATATTGAACCTATCGATGATGCTTTAGTTTTTATTTTTACACTATGGAGTTTTTCAAAATCACTTTTTAATACAAACACCCGTATCACTTTCAAACAATGTCTTCATCTTGTTCAGGTCTGTGCATAACAACCTATAAGCTTCCTGCATAATTCTATCCGGATAGTCATTCATTATCACTACAAATTTTTTTTAATCTTCATCTTTGTGAATAAATCTACTTTGGTCAAACAGATTTGCACCAAGCCTTTTTACATTTAAATTTGCTATGGTTTTTTCAATCTTGTCCATGAGGGTGTTAAAATAGCCAGTGGTCTTGGAATGGTATTTTTAGGTCATATAAGCTTTGATGGTTCAAAGTTTTTGCAAATACTTCAAAACATAAGGCAGCAAACTACTCTCATTTTAAAGCCAATAAAAAAACTAAAACATGAAATTGAAAAGCTTTTAAAAAAAGCAGAAAAATGTGACGAAAAGGAAGATAAAATCTATTATAACGGAAAAGGATATAGTATACCAGATGAGCTGAAAATTAAAGGAAGTAGACTCGAAAAAATTAAAAAGGTTAAAAAAGAGTTAGAAAAAAGAAAAAAAAGAAGGACCCCAAAGGAAAAATTAAAGGCAAAAAGCAGATAAGCATTGCTGACACCCAGGAAAAGATGATGAAACACAGAGGCAACCATGAGTACTGCTACAATGGCAAGATAAGCGTAGATTCTAAAAGCAAATAATAGTAGAGTAGCACTTAACTCAAAATGCAAATGATAAGGTTGAACTTGATAGAGCGCTAACCGAGATTGAAAAAAATACAGGCAAATTACCAGATAAAATGAGCCTTGATAATGGTTATACCACAGCTGATAACATCTTTACACTTTCCGCTGCTAGAATTGGCGCCTATATAGCAGCTGCAAAAAGGGGGGAAGGATAAGTCAGTAGATAGTAGTAAAAAAATAAGTAAATCTTACTTTTTATATAATTATGAGAAAGATACATTTACCTGTCCGGCTGGCAATATTTTAGAACTAAAATATTCTGAAAAAAACAGGATATATAGGCAAAAGACAGAGCTTGCCTTGGATGCAGGTAAAAAGGATAGATCCCTGTATTCAAAAAATAACACGCCTAAATTAATCACTAATAGGAAAGGCTTACTTATAACTTATAACTACTATGGTAGAGAAAATGAAAAAAGATTCTTCAAAAGAAATATACAAGAATCGTAAAATAATTGTTGAACCCGTCTTTGGCCAAATAAAGACAGAAAGGTTTGGGCGGTTTTAAACCTATATGCAAGAGTAATCAATTTGGGAAAATAGTTTATATGAATGACGGAATACTTAACCATACTGAAGATCGCTGGGATGGCAAAGCAAAGACAGCCGACTGGTGGGGTTATACATGGAAACAAGCGCACTAACATGAATAAGGTTGAATACACTACCGTTAACATTTTTTCAGATGGCGATTGGTTTAATGATATAAAAGTTCAGGTCAGACAGAATTCCAACTGGATGGACGTAACAGGTATGATAGCCAGCCCTGTATATCCTAATAACAATTCTGCGGGTAGAAATGTAACTTATACGTTTACATTTAATAATATTACGGGAGACGGCGTAAGGATTATAAGTACTCCAGGAGGAACTGCACATTTCACTTCATTAGGTGAATTGGGAGTACATTACAACGGCAACACGAATTAAGTGGAGAATACAAGACTTTACAGTTGCCAATAATCAATAAAAAATCTTCCACAAATTTTCGCAGAGGATTTTTTTTACTTCCATTCCCATTGAAATTCTTCTTCGTCTATAGGAAGTCTCAACTTTACAGGAAGGAGGGACTTGAATTTCATATGAGGTTCGGTTTGATACCAATATGCTGTACTTGACCAGTCATCAGACCTGTGGTTGTTGTGACCGTGTTCAATGGTAACCTTTATGGATTTCTCAAACATTATGGGATCACGGATATGATATCTGTAGTAACTTATCATGCCTTTCCAATTATCCTTCCCTCCAAGAATAATTCCGTGGTATGGTGAATTGTACTCCTGGGTGGGGCACCAGGCCGTGTTAAAATAGTCTTCAGTACCTGTACCATGAAGTGTCGGAGGCCATTTTTCGCTGTCGATGAAAATCATATCGTCTCCTTCGCCTGGCCAGTCCCATTTTGTAGTATCCCTGAGGTTGTGAATATTTAGGTTGCAGCCGACGTAATGCCCTTTGCCTTTGGCTTCCAGAATTACATAGTTTTTCTTACCTGTTGTATTCTTACCTTCAAATAACCATTCCCTATTGGTCATATTCCCCTGTTCTACGCCCTTTGTAGGACATTCCCTGTTCCATGAAGCATGAAATCTAAGTAACCCCTCAGGCATTTGGTTATATTCTTCGTAATCTACATAATAATAGAATATTATTTGTTTATCACACTCATTTAAAATTTCAATTTTGGCATTTGCTGAGAAAGGCATTGGGAACCAACAGTTGAAAGATTTGCCATTTTGAGGGCTCATTTGCAAGGGTTCTGATACGTAATTATGGCACTGTGCATGTCCCATACCAAAAAAATCCCCAATTGGTACTTCAACGCTTGGATTTTCTTCACCATCCCAGTACATATGGATAATGATTTTTCTTAAATAATTTTTTTCGTTAATAAAATTTTCACCCGCTATTGTACACCAGATGTGATTAATACATCCTATATCTTTTATATCTGCAATTAATCTGCTTTCGCCGGGTTCAATGTATATCCGGTCATCATTACCACCAGTTTTATCGTAGCTTGATAGTCGCTTTCTTTTTGAATCTCTTGAATATGCTATAGTGCTGAGGGATGCTACTGGATAAAGTAAGTTGTTCATAATAAAATTAATCCTCCTATATATATTTTTTATTACTGCTCAGCTTTTTACAAACGACATGAGTCTATGTTAATAATATTATAACATAGTATAATATGCACATTTATAAGAAAAATTGTATCAAAGCTCCGATGAGTGACTTTTCTTCTCACCTTTTAAATTCATAAGAATTCGCCCGTATAATAAGATGATAACATGAAAATCCAAGAGTCTGGATTTAAATATAGTACTTGAAAAAACAGAGTGCACCTCCCTGTTAGTTACATTTTCTACTCTTTCCTATAGAAAATAATACTATCTATTGGGGGAAAAGTAAAGCATATTTTCGCTTACCATCTAAGGATTTTTGATAAGGAATCTTTCCCCTTAAGACTGTAACCCTCTCCCAGAAAATGTTAAGGCCTACAACCAGTTATTTGCGGAATATCGAAAATTACATGATTATTTTGGTCGAGGGGGCAACCAGGTCATGGAAAGGTTGAGAAGAAGATAGAGAATGAAATTAGGGGGCGGATGAATCCGCCCCCTAATTTCATTCGATGAATTGAACCCCTGCAACACATTACTCATCATGGGCAGACACGAGGTCTGCCCCTACTAATTATACATTATTATTTTCTTTTCCGAGATACGGATTTATTAATAGACAGGCGAGACGTCTGTCCCACATGGAGGTATAGTTTCCTATATTCCCAACTCATTACATATTACATGTCACATATCACTGTATTTTATCCGCTAGATTTATAACCTTTGCCTCTAAAGTTTCCAGGTCCAATAAGGCGATAGTGCTCTCGCCGGTTAGCCAGCCCCCGCATTCCCCCGGGTTTATAATAAGTGTCTTTTTGATTTTACGCAAATCAGTTCGATGGCTATGGCCATATATAATCACATCATATTTCTGGCTTTCTGCCAGGGCATCTATTAATTTTTCTTTGTGAAGCATAATAACATTTTTACTATTTATATTTACATTATATGGCGCAGGGTAAAGCTCTCCTATCCCTTTGAATTTTTCCTGAAGGTAAAGTTTATCCCCGTCGTTATTTCCGAAGACCCCTTTTAGGGGGCAGTTTAGATTTTTAAATTCCAGGGAAGTAAAAGGAGAGACAAAATCCCCCGCATGCAAGACCAATTCAACTTTTTCCCGGTTGAAAACTTTCACTGCTTTTCTTATCTGAGGCAAATTATCATGTGTATCAGAGATTATTCCAATTTTCATTTCATAGTACCCCCAATTATTTAATAATTTTTAATATTATAAAATGTATTCGATATGGACCAATAAGCTATATTCTATCAGCTTTTATTATTAGGATTAGGGATAGGGGTCGGATTGATCCGTCCCGATACGGGCATTTTTGTCATTGCGAGCGACGATTTATCGGAGCGTGGCAATCCCGGCATTGAGATTGTCACGCCACTAATGTTCGCAATGACATTCTAAATTATTGCGGGTTTGATGAATCAAACCCCTACATTTTTAATTTTATATTAAAAAATGTAAAAAGAAAAGATTTTATAAAAATATAGAAAACTAAACAATAAAAATATTTTGAAAAAAAAGAAGAATTTATTGTATTTTTGTAGTATAATAAATTTGTTTTAAAATAAGAGTAAACCCATATAATCTGGTAAAAAGGAAGTAAAAAATTAGAAATGCCAGAAAAGATTATCGGAATTTTAGGTGGAATGGGGCCCGAGGCCACTGTAGACTTATTTTACAAGATAATTAAATTTACTCCCGCAGAAAAAGACCAGGATCACCTAAGAATAATTATTGATAATAATCCCAAGATACCAGACCGAACTGCGGCTATCCTGGGAAAAGGAGAAGACCCTCTTCCGGCCTTACAACAGAGCGCCCGCAACCTGGAGAAAGCTGGAGCAGATTTTATAGTTATCCCCTGCAATACCGCCCACTATTTTCTTCCCTCGATTCAAGAAAGTGTAAATATACCGATTATAAATATGATTGAAGAGACTGCTAAAGAAACTAAAAAAAGAATTCCTCAAATAAAAAAGGTAGGACTTTTAGCTTCTATAGGTGTCTATAAGTCGGAAATATATCATCAACACTTTAAAAAATTTAATATCGAGGTTATCTCTCCCCAGGAGAAGGAGAAAGAAGAAATTATGAAGGTAATTTATGTGATTAAAGCAGGAGATCTATCTAAGAGGGTAAAGAAAAGTATTTTGAAAATCACCCAAAATTTAATCGATAAAGGAGCAGAAACAGTAGTCGCTGGCTGTACCGAAATTCCTTTAATTTTAAAAGACGGAGACGTTTTGGTACCAATAATTGACCCGACCCAGGTTTTAGCCAGTATAGCTGTACAGAAAGCGAGGTGAGGACCAGAAAAAAAGAATAGACAAGAGTGGAGCAATTTATTTAATTATTTTACAGTTTTTATTTTTAAATGGAGGAAATAAAAAATGAAACTTTTTCAGAAAATTTTAATCGGTTTTGTTTCAGGAGCAATTTTAGGAGCAATATGGGGACCGGGCATAGTATGGATAAAGCCTGTGGGTACTATTTTCCTTAATTTATTGAAAATGCTTATTATCCCATTAATCTTTTCTACTTTGGTATTAGGAGTAGCCAGTATTGCTGAACCCAAAAAACTAGGAAGAGTAGCTGGTAAGACTATAATTTATTATTTAATAACTACTGGCATTGCTATAGTTATCGGCTTATTGGTGGGAAATATAATTCAACCCGGCGCTGGTATGAATTTAGTATTAGAGGGAGTCGCTCAAGAGGCAGCCAAAACTCCTTCCTTGGTTGACACTGTAGTAAACCTGATTCCGACCAATCCAATTGGAGCAATGGCACAAGGTACAGTGCTCCAGGTAATAGTCTTTGCTCTCTTCTTTGGTTATGCTATGACCAAAGCAGGCGAAAAGGGTAAAGCAGTTCTAAAGTTTTTTGAAGGATTTGCGGAGACTATGTACAAACTCACGGGCACAGTAATGGGATTTGCCCCTTACGGCGTATTTGCCCTGATTGCGGTTACAGTTGGTGCTCAGGGTTTAGCTGTTTTAATACCTTTTGCTAAATTAATTTTCGCTGTTTATTTTGGTATTATAATACATGAAGTAGTAGTATATTCTGGGATGGTTTCTATTATTGGTAAAATGAGCCCTTGGAAATTTTTCAAAGGGATTAGTGAAGCATCATTGTTAGCTTTTACCACTTCTAGTAGTTCAGCGACCCTCCCGGTTACTATGCGAGCATCCCAAGAAAATTTAGGGGTTTCACCTACTATTTCCAGTTTTGTATTGCCTTTGGGGGCAACGATTAATATGGATGGAACAGCTATGTATCAGGGTATATGTGCTTTATTTGTAGCCCAAGCTTATGGTATTCATCTTGGTTTGGGAGGGCAGTTAACCGTACTTCTAACCGCCCTTTTGGCCTCAATCGGTACCGCTGGTGTACCAGGAGCAGGTTTGGTTATGTTAACTATGGTGCTTACTTCTGTAGGATTACCCCTGGAAGGAGTAGCACTAATTGCAGGAATTGACCGAATATTAGATATGGCTCGAACCTCCTGTAATGTGACTGGAGATGCCGCCTGTGCGGTAGTAGTAGCCAGGACCGAAGGCGAATTAGCCGAAGTATAACCACAGGAGCTAACTATAATTCGGTCTTTTGTAGCATTAAAATTAGTAGGGGCAGACCTTGTGTCTGCCCTTTTTGTTCTCGGTTCTCAGTTATCAGTTTCTGTAGGGGCGTATTGCAATACGCCCCTACTTGATTCTATTGCTCATCA
>ASPA01000060.1 GCA_000405605.1 Atribacteria bacterium SCGC AAA255-G05 | reverse complement strand
AAGTTCGGGTTTTAACTCTAAGAAAATATCTTTTAATCCCTCAAAATCCTTTACTTCAAAATCAGTCAGTCTTTCATCTTCAAAATCTAAGTATAATGAGCGGTTTTTGTGCTTTTTAAATAAATCGAACAAGATATAGGTTTTACCACTCCTTCTTACACCATAGAGTATTACTGCTTTTTTTAATTTTTCAGGAAAAGAAAGGTTTTCTCTTTTTACAATCTTTTTGATGTTTCGGGAAATATATTCTTCATTAGATATAATGATATCTTTTAAAATTGATTTACTTATCATTATTTTACCCCCCCTTTTTTTTCTTTTAACCATTTTTGATATTTTTTATTTTTAGCATATGTTTTATTATCCTTTTCATAAAGCTATAATATATCTTTTATGTCCTTTTGTCAAGGATGAATAAAAAACAACATCGAGTTAAGAAAAGAAACACAATACAAAGAAAAATGCAGGATGCAAGGTGCAAAAACAGTCTACCGATCGGCCAGTTTACCGGTCAAATTAGTCGTTAGTGAATAGTCGTTAGTATTTAGTGAGGGAAAGAAATGCAAGGAAAACAAGTTTCAGGTTGCAGGTTGCGGGTTACAAGTTGCAAGTAAAAAAAATACAAGGTAAGCGTATAGTTATATCGCATAGTTATAGTGCAGGGAAGAAGTGCGGGGAAAGATGCACTATTCGAATTATTCTAAATTAAGTTCAATTTGAAGGGCTGTGTTAATATCAGCCATAATATCAGGAGAAAGTTCAGTAATTTTTTCACCGAGCTCTTCTTTGCCGATAGTAAAAATAGAGTCTGCTTGAAATTTTGTAGGTGTAGAAAATCCTTTTGTGACCAGAACTTCTACTGGGTAAACCATATCTGTTTTTTGTGTAGTGCCCGGGATAACCACAACATCACCGCTGTAACGGTTTCCTTGATCATTTGACACAATAAGAAGAGGGCGAATTTTCTTTTTACCGGGACCCCAGAAGACTTCACCGCATCGAGGGAAACTCATCATTGTTCTTCCTCTTCCTGTTTTCTTATAACTTTTGCCTGCGCTTTACGAAGTTCAGGATAAGACTCTGATTTCTGAAGATAATATTTTTTCAATTGTTCGGCTCTTAATTTATTCAAAGAAATATGAATAACTTTAGAGATGGAACCATGTTTTTCCTTTTGTTCTTGTAGAAACCTATCATCAGGCTCTGATAAATATACAGTATGTCTGGGCATTTAAAAGCACCTCCTTTGTATTACAATACTATCATACATAAAGGTAATCGTCAAGTATTAAATAATAGAGTTTATTTTTTGTAAGATGGTGGATTTTACGAGATGAACTTTTTGCTGAACCTCTTTTTTAGTAGGGGCGTGAAAAGATAGATATAGCTTAATCTTGGGTTCGGTTCCGGAGGGTCGTAGTACATACCAGGAGCCATCGGAAAATATAATCTTTAAGACATTGGAACGGGGCAAGGTAAGTGAGCTGGTTTTTTTAGATTTTAAATCATAACTTTCACCAATCTCGTAGTCCTCGATTCGGACAATCTCCATACCTTTCACTTCGGGAAGCTTTTTTCGAAAAACTTCCATAATCTCGGCTATCTTCTTCTCCCCTTCTGCACCTTCCAGATAGATGGAGTGCTGGACCTCTTCATAGTAGCCGTATTTCTTGTAAAGGTCTTCTAATACCTGAAGCAGGTTAAACCCATTTTTAAGATAATAGGCGGCCATCTCTGCAATCAACATGGCGGAAATTACGGCATCTTTGTCACGGACAAAATCTCCGGTTAAGTAGCCGATACTCTCTTCGTAACCAAAGAGGAATTCTTTACCTTCTTTTTCCTGTACTGTTTTTACCATATTACAGATAAATTTAAAACCGGTAAGGGTTTCGTAGGTGTCTACATTGAAACTGTCGGCGATTACCCGGGACATATCACTGGTTACTACGGTTTTTACGATAAAGCCGTTGGAAGGGAGCTGGTTCAGTTCCTTTTTGCTGATCAGGATGTAGTGGAGAAGTAGGATGCCAACCTGATTGCCGTTTAGGACAGTGTATTGATTATGGTGAGCAGGGATTGCCGCGTCATTATCATTCCTCGCAATGACAGAAGTACTGGATTCCCGCTTTCGCGGGAATGACAGAGGGGGAGGACAGATGGGATTTTTTACGGCCAGGCCAATTCGGTCAGCGTCCGGGTCGGTGGCAATTAGAATTTCAGCTCCTACCTGGCTGCCTAACTTGATAGCCAGCTCGAAGGCGGCAGGATATTCAGGATTAGGAGATTCTACTGTAGAAAAATCCGGGTCGGGTTGGATCTGTTCTTCTACCACAAATACATTGGTAAATCCTCTTTCTTTTAAGATTTTCCTTATGGGGATATTACCTGCTCCATGAAGAGGGGTATAAACTATCTTGATAGATTTGTCTATCTGATCATCATTTCTGATAGCAAGCTCGTTTATCTTCTGCAGGTAAACTTCATCTATTTCCGGACCGACAATGTTGAATAGACCTTTTTGGACAGCGGCGGGGTGGTCAAGTTTTTTAATCAGAGAATAATCTTTTATTTTGTTGATGTGGTAAATTATTTTATCAGCGATATCGGGAATTATCTGTCCGCCATCGGGTCCGTAAACTTTATAGCCGTTGTATTCGGGCGGGTTGTGGCTGGCGGTAACCACTATACCGGCTATGGCTTGAAGGTGGCGCACGGCAAAAGATAACTCGGGAGTGGGACGGACATCCTCAAAAAGATAAGTTTTTATGTCGTTGGCATTAAGCACTAAGGCGGTGGTCTCGGAAAATTCATGGGATTTATGGCGGCAGTCATAGGCAATGACCACACCACGGTTAAGATATTGTTGGGAATCTTCTTGCTCCCGGGCTTTTCCGATAAGATAATCAGCCAGTCCCTGGGTGGCTTTAGAAACTGTGTAAATATTCATCCGATTAGTACCCATACCGATTTTACCGCGCAGGCCTCCGGTGCCGAACTGGAGATCCTTATAGAAACGATCTTTAATTTCCTCTTCATTGCCTGCAAGAGCCCGCAATTCTTCTTTGGCCTTTTCGTCAAAGTGTTCATTTTCTAACCAGAAATTATATTTTTCGAGATAATTCAATTTTTTAAACTCCTTTATATTAATTGACCAATTGTCCAATTGACCGATTGGCCGATTAAAGATGGGAAATGCAAGGTGCAAGCTTGTCAGTTATCCTGTTTGCCAGTGTACCAGTTAAGATAGTTAGCTAGTTACAAGATACAATATTTAAGAATGCTTTTTATTTTAAAAAAAGACGGGTTTGATAAATCAAACCCCTACATTTTTTTATAATTTTATTTATAGTCTATTTCAACAATTCACTCAATAATAAAACTTTTATTTCTGTTACTTTTTTTAAAGATGCATCATTAGTGATAAATATATCTGCTTGGGCTTCTAAAGAAGTAGCCACCTGAATAGCGTCGGGAGTATTAATATTATAATTGGCTCTTAAGCTGGAGGCAATGTCAGCAATATTTTCATCAAGGGTTTTCATCTGTAAATTAGGAAAGGTTTCAAACAATATTTTATATCTTTCAGTAAGAATTAAATTGTTCTCTCTTTTGGGTTTAGCTAAAATTATCTTAACAAATATTAAAGATAAAAATAATTAAGGGCTAAACATTTCAAAAATACGGTGAATTATTTAATGTTAAGGATAATGTTTAAATGAAATATAAAGAAGAATCGTATTTAAATTATAATACACAATCTTTTTATATTAAATCCATTGAAATTATAATTTTATCTTTAATTGCTTTAGTCCCCATTATTTTTTATTTACATTGCATAGATGAGTATAACCCCATAAAAGAGGCTGTAGCCGGGGTGTTGGTTGTGATTGGATTAATGTTGTGGGGACTTAATATTGCCAATCAAAAGAATTTCCATTTTGTTAATCACTCTTTAAATTTCCCCATCCTTAGTTATATGATTATTTGTCTTTTATCGCTGATTTGGTCAGATAGTCTTACAGTTAGCATAAAGGAATTACCTTTATTTTTAATGGGACCCTGTCTCTATTTTATTATTATAAACAACCTAAATTACCCGAAACATGTAGACCAAATTCTTACAGCCATGCTAATTATTGGTGGATTATTCGGCATATATGGTATCTTACAGTATTTCGGAATAGATTTTTCTTTCTGGGGAGGCAATTTTGGCAGGCAAAAAGTTTCCGGTCTTTTTGGTAATGTAAATTTTTTTGCTGAGTATCTAATTATTCTTTTACCTGTGGCTATAACCTTTTTTCTTTCAAGCAGTAAAAAAATATTTAATATCTTTTTATTACTAATAATCTTTACAATGGGAGAGAGCCTTATTTTTACTTTTACCAGAGGCTCTTATTTGGGACTTGCTGTTTCTTTGATTTTTATGTTTCTTCTATTTCTTAAGATTCAAGGAAAGAAATTTGTTTACAAAAATAATAAAATTATTATACTTATAATTGAAGCTATTGTTATTATTGTTGTAGCCTTGTTTATAATGGCGAATCCTATTAGTGAATCACAAGTCAATCTTTCAGAATTTGAAGAAAGAATTTCTATCCCAAAAGTTAGTGAAAGTTCATCTTTTGGTAGGAGAATTGCTATTTGGAAATTTACAGAATCAATGATTAAAGACCAGCCTTTACTTGGTTCAGGATTGGGCACCTTTAAATATAATACCTTAAAATATCAAGCTAAATTTTTTGACCAGGGGCAAAACCGAACGATTTATCCCTATGGTTTTGCACAAAAAGCTCACAATGAATACTTGCAATTATGGGCTGAACTTGGGATAATTGGTCTAAGTATATTTATCTGGCTTATGGTAAGTTACTTTAATTATGGAATAAAAATGTTGCGAAAGACTAAAAATGATTATAAGCAGGGAATATTAATTGGATTAATGGGGGCAGTTGTAGCAATATTGGTAGATAGTTTATTTGGTTTCCCCTTTCATTTGCCTGCTTCCATCATTTTATTCTGGGTTGTTTTGGGATTGTCAATGGTAATAGGTAAAGACAATAACCAGATACAAGAAAATTTTAAAAAGAAAAAAAAGCTTGATAGAGGATTTTCTTTCGAATTAATTTTAAAAATTATAGTTATTTCCTTTTCTATTTTTTTAATCGCAACTTTAATTCGACCTTTTATGGCAAGAGTTGATTGGTATTATGGTACCAAAGAATTAGAAAATGAAAATTGGGACGGAGCAATTAATATATGTTCAGATGCAGTAAAATGGGATCCCTGGTTTGGTCAGGGATATTATGATATCGGTTATTCACTGATGAGGAAAGGATTATTTTATGAAGCGGAAAAATATTTCGAGAAGGCACAAAAATATATTGATCTCCCTGGTTTGCCCAACAATTTGTCCGCTGTCTATATTAACACTGGGCAATTAGATAAAGGAATTATTGAGTTGAAACAAGCTATTTTATATCAAAAGGATGAAAAATTAATGGTACCTTTATATTGTACCTTAGGAAGCGTATATAATAAACAGGAAAAAACTGAATTAGCAGAAAAAAGTTTTAAAAACGCTTTAAAGATTGATCCTGATTTTGTTAATGCCCGTTATGGGTTAGCTCAAACATATTATCAACAAAATAGAATAGAAGAAATGCAGGAGGAATTGCAAATAGTAATTACGCTTGATCCGAACAGCGAAGAAGCTAAATATTCCCGGGATATACTTCAAAAAATTACCCAAGAAAAATTAAAAACCCAACCAACAGAATAAGTTTTTAGCAGAGCTAAAAACAGTAACCAGTGATAAGTAATGAGTGACAAGAAAAAGAGTTAGCCTGTTTACCGGTTAAAATACAGTGATAAGTGATGAGTAATGTGTGACGAATAATAGGTTCTGAGTTTATTGATTTATACTATACGCTAAACGCTAAAATGTAATTTGTAACTCGTATTTTTAATTGGTCAATTGGCCAATCGGGCAATTGGTAAATTTTATATTTGGAGGTATTTTTTAATGCCAGAAATACAAGAAGAAGAAATTGATTTGCGCGAATACATCAATGTCCTACTAAAAAGAAAAGTTATCATTATTTTAATCTTCCTAATCGCAGTCATCACCGCCGCTATCGTAAGTTATTTTGTTTTACAACCCGTCTATCAGGCAAATACAGTTATCACGGTTTTAAAGCCTAAAATTGGGAATTCGATTGTAAGCGAACCTTCTTTGGAAGATTATAAAAATCTAATTACAGATAATGCTCTTGAAGAAGAATTAATACAAAAACTAAATTTAAATGAACCACCACACGAACTAACCCCTTATGACCTAAACCAAATGCTCGCTATAGAATTACCAAAAGGCACCAATCTTATAAAAATGAGTTTACAAGCTTCTAGTCCAAAATTAACCAAAGATATAATTAATGCCTGGGCAACTTTATTTGTAGAAAAAAATAAAAGACTTTATTTTAACGAAGTAACAAAAGCGAAAACAGATATCGAAGAAAAATTTAAACTTGCCGAACAGGAATTTTTTGAAATTGAAGAGAAATTAATGAAATTTAATGAAACTAATAATATTGATGTTATTGGAAAAGAAATTACTGCAAAATTAGATAAAATTATTGCGAATGAATCAAGACTTTTTGATATTAAGACTAATATTGAAACAGGAAAAGCAAAGATAGAAGAAATTGAGTTTCAAATGAATTCGGAAAAGAAACTTATTTCTTCATTTAATTTAAATAAACTTATTGAAGGAATGAGTTTAAATGAAGCTAATAATTTTACCGAAAGTCAATTAGAATTAGCCAAACAAATTCTTAAGATCAAAGAGGAAGAGTTAAAAACTTTTAATCAAGAAAGTAAAATTTCTTTTTTAGAAAAAGAGATTACCAGCAAAACAAACCAAATAGTAAATTTTGCTAACAGTCTTATTAATCTTAAAGCATTAATAGAACAGGAAAAAACAAGGGTTGTAACTATGAAGGCACAATTAAATAAACAAGAAAAAACCTTTATTTTAACTAAATCTATTTATGATGATGCTTCTTTAAGTCATATGGTTTCGAAAATAAGCGAAGAAGAAGCATTGTTATTAAAAAACTTGAAATTAAAAAGTGAAGAATTAAACTCTTTGTATCTAAATCTTGAAGAAAGAATAATTAATTCCGAGATTAATTTAGAGATTTACCAAACAGAAATGGTTCAAGTAACTGGAAATATTGATATATTAGAAAATGAATTGAAAAAAGCAAAAAGCGAATATGCTATTGAAGAATTAAAATTGGTTAATTTGGAAAGAGAATATAAAATAGCAGAAAATACCTTCATCATGCTGGCTAACAAGATAAAAGAAATTGAAATGGCCGTTGCAACTCCCAAAAACCAGGACAGGATAATCCAATTTACTAATCCTGAATATTTGAGTCTTCAAAAACAATTAACCGGATTAGTTATCGCCCAAAAAGCAATATTAGCGGAAGAAAAACAATTACATGAAAATATTGATTTTTATTCAAAAAGAGTTAGTAATTTAAAAAAAGAATTAACTGAAAAGAAATTAATTTTAGCCCATCTAGATAGAGAATATTGTGCAAAAGAGATATTATATAATAATATTTTACAACAAGCTGAAGAATTACGATTAAGCGTAGTGGAAGAATCAGATTTATTAAAAATTTCAAGTATAGCCTATGAGCCAAAAGTCCCTATCACACCCAACAAAAAATTAAATATCTTAATCGCTGGGGTACTTGGTCTATTCGTTGGCGTCTTTGTGGCTTTTTTCCTGGAATTTTGGCAAAAAGGAAAATAAAAGAACATATGAAAATAAACCAAAAAATATCTATTTCAATTATTTTATTAATATCTTTATTAACCCTATCTGGTAATAATATACTTATTCCCCGAGCCTTTGCCCAAAATACCGATTCTACACCCAAAACTGTTCCCCGCACTGTCCTGGTGGAACTTTTTGTCCAGGGAGGTTGTCTTACCTGTCCTACCGCTGAATTCTGTCTGGAAGACTTGGCCTGGGAGTATGGTACTTCCAAATTTATTCTGGTACAGGAACACCTTTGGGGTGACGGCTATGATACCGCAGAGACCAATGCCCGCTATGACTGGTATGTGGGTGATGGAAAAAGAGGTACTCCTGATGTATTTATCGACGGCTCAACCAAAAGACTTCAGGGCTTGTCTTGTGATTGTGTTGAAGGAAATTATGAATGTTATAAAGATGCTATCGATGAGGCGCTTGCACGGCCGTCTCTTCTTGAGATTTCCGCGAGTAAAACCCCTCACCCTAACCCTCTCCCTCAAGGAGAGAGGGAAAAAGAAGCATTAAACATAATTATTGAAGGCACTGTCAAAAATATAAGCGATATCCCCTTAAAAGATTTAGCAGTCTGCGGAATGGTAGGCAAGGAAGGGGACGAGTCCGGTTTATATAACTACATTCAAGACATATTCCCTTTCCAGAATATGCCTCCACTCTTACCCGGGGCAGCCCTTAGCTTTAAATTTGTTCCCGAAATATCACTCTCCCCAAAATCCGAGACCAATGAAGAAGAAGCAGAAGTCCTACATCTGGTAATATTTGTCCAAAACAAAATTACCAAAGAAATCCTCCAAGCTTTATATGTAGAATAATTATTCTATTGTTATGAACTTATTGAAAGTTATATGGTGCTGAAGTTGGGTTGGATTTATCCACCCGCTTATCTCTTTCTGCCATTCCTATTGTTATCTTTATAAAATTGTAAAACAAAATAATATAATTCCGAATATATTGACACTTGACTTACTTTATATTATAATTAAAACGTAAATCAATATAGTAAAAGAAGGTATAAAAATGAAGAATATGGTAAAAGTCAGTAGTAAATATCAAATTGTTATCCCTCTAGAGGTAAGAAAAAAAATAAATCTTAAGTCCGGAGACAGATTAATTATAAAGGCTAATAATGAAAAAATAATAATTTACCCCCAACCTAAAAATTATGCTAAATACGCCTTGGGATTAGGAAAAGAACTTTGGCAAGGTATCGATGCAACTGAATATGTCCGGAAGGAAAGGGAAACATGGAAGAGTTAGATTTAAAAGGTAAGATCATAGGTTTGGATACTATGGTTTTTATCTATCACTTCGAAGAAAATAAAATATATTCTCCTCTGACTTTTTCTATTTTTGAAAGTTTGGAAAAAGGAAATATTAATGCCGTTACTTCTATTTTAACTTTATTAGAAATTTTAGTTAAACCCAAAAGAGAGAACAATTTAATTCTTACTGAAAGATATAAAATATTGTTTGAAACCTTTCCTAATTTACAGATGAAAACCCTTGATGAAAATATTGCTGACATTGCCTCCAGCTTAAGAGCCAATTATAATATTAATACTCCCGACGCTATTCAGGTGGCTACTTCTTTAGAAGCCCAAGCAGATATATTTATCACTAATGATGCATCTTTAAAAAAAGTAACAGAAATAAAAGTTTTATTATTGAGTGAATTGTTGAAATAGACTATAAATAAAATTATAAAAAAATGTAGGGGTTTGATTTATCAAACCCGTCTTTTTTTAAAATAAAAAGCATTCTTAAATATTGTATCTTGTAACTAGCTAACTATCTTAACTGGTACACTGGCAAACAGGATAACTGACAAGCTTGCACCTTGCATTTCCCATCTTTAATCGGCCAATCGGTCAATTGGACAATTGGTCAATTAATATAAAGGAGTTTAAAAAATTGAATTATCTCGAAAAATATAATTTCTGGTTAGAAAATGAACACTTTGACGAAAAGGCCAAAGAAGAATTGCGGGCTCTTGCAGGCAATGAAGAGGAAATTAAAGATCGTTTCTATAAGGATCTCCAGTTCGGCACCGGAGGCCTGCGCGGTAAAATCGGTATGGGTACTAATCGGATGAATATTTACACAGTTTCTAAAGCCACCCAGGGACTGGCTGATTATCTTATCGGAAAAGCCCGGGAGCAAGAAGATTCCCAACAATATCTTAACCGTGGTGTGGTCATTGCCTATGACTGCCGCCATAAATCCCATGAATTTTCCGAGACCACCGCCTTAGTGCTTAATGCCAACGACATAAAAACTTATCTTTTTGAGGATGTCCGTCCCACTCCCGAGTTATCTTTTGCCGTGCGCCACCTTCAAGCCATAGCCGGTATAGTGGTTACCGCCAGCCACAACCCGCCCGAATACAACGGCTATAAAGTTTACGGACCCGATGGCGGACAGATAATTCCCGATATCGCTGATAAAATAATTTACCACATCAACAAAATAAAAGATTATTCTCTGATTAAAAAACTTGACCACCCCGCCGCTGTCCAAAAAGGTCTATTCAACATTGTCGGTCCGGAAATAGATGAAGTTTACCTGCAGAAGATAAACGAGCTTGCTATCAGAAATGATGATCAGATAGACAAATCTATCAAGATAGTTTATACCCCTCTTCATGGAGCAGGTAATATCCCCATAAGGAAAATCTTAAAAGAAAGAGGATTTACCAATGTATTTGTGGTAGAAGAACAGATCCAACCCGACCCGGATTTTTCTACAGTAGAATCTCCTAATCCTGAATATCCTGCCGCCTTCGAGCTGGCTATCAAGTTAGGCAGCCAGGTAGGAGCTGAAATTCTAATTGCCACCGACCCGGACGCTGACCGAATTGGCCTGGCCGTAAAAAATCCCATCTGTCCTCCCCCTCTGTCATTCCCGCGAAAGCGGGAATCCAGTACTTCTGTCATTGCGAGGAATGATAATGACGCGGCAATCCCTGCTCACCATAATCAATACACTGTCCTAAACGGCAATCAGGTTGGCATCCTACTTCTCCACTACATCCTGATCAGCAAAAAGGAACTGAACCAGCTCCCTTCCAACGGCTTTATCGTAAAAACCGTAGTAACCAGTGATATGTCCCGGGTAATCGCCGACAGTTTCAATGTAGACACCTACGAAACCCTTACCGGTTTTAAATTTATCTGTAATATGGTAAAAACAGTACAGGAAAAAGAAGGTAAAGAATTCCTCTTTGGTTACGAAGAGAGTATCGGCTACTTAACCGGAGATTTTGTCCGTGACAAAGATGCCGTAATTTCCGCCATGTTGATTGCAGAGATGGCCGCCTATTATCTTAAAAATGGGTTTAACCTGCTTCAGGTATTAGAAGACCTTTACAAGAAATACGGCTACTATGAAGAGGTCCAGCACTCCATCTATCTGGAAGGTGCAGAAGGGGAGAAGAAGATAGCCGAGATTATGGAAGTTTTTCGAAAAAAGCTTCCCGAAGTGAAAGGTATGGAGATTGTCCGAATCGAGGACTACGAGATTGGTGAAAGTTATGATTTAAAATCTAAAAAAACCAGCTCACTTACCTTGCCCCGTTCCAATGTCTTAAAGATTATATTTTCCGATGGCTCCTGGTATGTACTACGACCCTCCGGAACCGAACCCAAGATTAAGCTATATCTATCTTTTCACGCCCCTACTAAAAAAGAGGTTCAGCAAAAAGTTCATCTCGTAAAATCCACCATCTTACAAAAAATAAACTCTATTATTTAATACTTGACGATTACCTTTATGTATGATAGTATTGTAATACAAAGGAGGTGCTTTTAAATGCCCAGACATACTGTATATTTATCAGAGCCTGATGATAGGTTTCTACAAGAACAAAAGGAAAAACATGGTTCCATCTCTAAAGTTATTCATATTTCTTTGAATAAATTAAGAGCCGAACAATTGAAAAAATATTATCTTCAGAAATCAGAGTCTTATCCTGAACTTCGTAAAGCGCAGGCAAAAGTTATAAGAAAACAGGAAGAGGAAGAACAATGATGAGTTTCCCTCGATGCGGTGAAGTCTTCTGGGGTCCCGGTAAAAAGAAAATTCGCCCTCTTCTTATTGTGTCAAATGATCAAGGAAACCGTTACAGCGGTGATGTTGTGGTTATCCCGGGCACTACACAAAAAACAGATATGGTTTACCCAGTAGAAGTTCTGGTCACAAAAGGATTTTCTACACCTACAAAATTTCAAGCAGACTCTATTTTTACTATCGGCAAAGAAGAGCTCGGTGAAAAAATTACTGAACTTTCTCCTGATATTATGGCTGATATTAACACAGCCCTTCAAATTGAACTTAATTTAGAATAATTCGAATAGTGCATCTTTCCCCGCACTTCTTCCCTGCACTATAACTATGCGATATAACTATACGCTTACCTTGTATTTTTTTTACTTGCAACTTGTAACCCGCAACCTGCAACCTGAAACTTGTTTTCCTTGCATTTCTTTCCCTCACTAAATACTAACGACTATTCACTAACGACTAATTTGACCGGTAAACTGGCCGATCGGTAGACTGTTTTTGCACCTTGCATCCTGCATTTTTCTTTGTATTGTGTTTCTTTTCTTAACTCGATGTTGTTTTTTATTCATCCTTGACAAAAGGACATAAAAGATATATTATAGCTTTATGAAAAGGATAATAAAACATATGCTAAAAATAAAAAATATCAAAAATGGTTAAAAGAAAAAAAAGGGGGGGTAAAATAATGATAAGTAAATCAATTTTAAAAGATATCATTATATCTAATGAAGAATATATTTCCCGAAACATCAAAAAGATTGTAAAAAGAGAAAACCTTTCTTTTCCTGAAAAATTAAAAAAAGCAGTAATACTCTATGGTGTAAGAAGGAGTGGTAAAACCTATATCTTGTTCGATTTATTTAAAAAGCACAAAAACCGCTCATTATACTTAGATTTTGAAGATGAAAGACTGACTGATTTTGAAGTAAAGGATTTTGAGGGATTAAAAGATATTTTCTTAGAGTTAAAACCCGAACTT
>ASPA01000059.1 GCA_000405605.1 Atribacteria bacterium SCGC AAA255-G05 | reverse complement strand
ATGATGGTTAAAATAATGAGCAATTCTAAGAGAATCAAAGAAAAAGCACATTTTTATGTGTCTATATTAGCGGGAGCAGTCCAAACTTTAACTAAAGAATTAATCATAAAATTAGTTCTCCTCAGATTTATCTTTTAATAATATGGGGTGCATTTATAGATAACGTTTTGCAAATAAAAAAAGTCCCAACTTATCGGTATTTAAGAAGATCTTTAATTTCCTTTTATCCGCTGTTAGGCGATATACCGTCCGAAGTTTCATGCTCATCATACAACCACTTTCTCAATATCTTAGCTTTATCTGTCCTACCCAACTTCAGATATGCTTGATACTCATACTCCAGAGAGAGTACAGGCACTTTCATTCCCTCAACCTCTACAACCCGCTTATGGTGCTCTAAACTTACGGGGTTCTCCCAGCTTCCATCTTTATTCCGTTTTTGAATATCTCCCATAATCTCCACTTTGATTCCGTTGATCATCAATTCACCAAGGTGTGAGCGAATCCTCTCTGTAGAAGAGAAGGTGACTCTTTTGGTCACAAACTCGGAAAAGTAGCGCTCGATCTCATAGGCTCCCCTCTTATCAGTTTGAATGTCAATATCATTAGGTTCTATGGCTACACCTTGAAGTGCAAAGCCAAGGCTACCAGTGATCGCCCAGTTCACGTTGATGTTATTTAGCTGGGCATTTATCTTGCGAAGAACCTTAAGATAAACTATATCAAGCATTATCTCCTCCATAATTTTTTTTTCTTTAAAAGTATAACTAATTCTTTTTTATTTAATCTTGATAATTTCAATAATTCATCAAACGGATCACCTTTCAAATTAAAATACTTTGCAAAGGAAGGCTCTATCTTTAACACTAATTTCTTTAGTTTTATGATTTGCTTTCTTGCGCTCTTTCCACTGATTTCACAGATAATGTCAGAGTGTGTGAATTCCCGCAAAACAGGATTTGGACAAAAGCCGAAGTCATGAACCCAGATACGCTCTGTTAGACAATGGAACTACAAACATTTTTATTTCTCCTTTAATCGAAAGATATAAACAAACTTCCTTCTTTCGGTCGGGAGAATGCATTGTAAAATTCGTTCAACCTCATCCTTCGTTGCTCCATTTACAAAGGTAGCCCCACGGTCAAGCTACCAATTTTTTAATCCTTTAATAATATTCCTGTTCTATGCAATCTGGACATCGTTTGGGTGGGTCAAATTCCTGTTTTTTGTACCACTTCTGTTCACTGGCAGTAAATAGAAATATTTTACCGCAAAGTATACACTTTATCTTAATATCCTCCAATACAGGATATCTTCGTGATTCAGCAATGCCTAACTCGTCTTTGTGCTCAAGTAAACGACTCGTTTTGAAAGAAGTCCAGAGAACGTCAATGGGTGAATTGAAAAATATCTTCTCCTGGTATTTAAAATCAGAATGGACCCTCAGGTGAGGTGGCTGACCACATCCCGGAACAGAACAGTCAACTGATTGCCCCGGGCACTTTTTACGATGGCAGATCCTGCCCAGGGGTGATACATCCTCATCAAAGAGAAAAACTTCCCAGCCATGATAGTGCCTGCTCATCTGTCGGGCGTACTTTGCTATATGGGTAATCTCCTCAAGATTACGGATAATGATGACCAAATCAAGATCGTTGGGATAGGGGTCATCTCCAGCCACAGAGCCTATTATTGCAATTTCGAGAAGGCTGGATAGTTTATGTACTTTTTCAGCAAACTCATTAGCAGCAACTCTAAGAATTTCATTCTTATTCATCTTCTTTACTCCATTAAACTACTAATTAACATTGTGTTTAACGGTATCAGCATATACTAAGTTACGGCCGAAGGGAGCAATATCTTGAGTTGTATTCTTTTCTATTTTCTCCTTACCTCTAAGGTTTCTGAATCAGCCACAACACGCAATTAGTGGAAAACTTCTTCACCTCTTCCGACTCCTCACAAAGTTCCGAACGCAATATTCCCTCAATTAAAATAAATCCTGCTTCTTCCAAACTTAAAATTACTTCATCTCTGGTTGGAAAATGAAGAAAAGTGTCTCTCTCTTCCATTTTAATTACCCTATCCCCAAACTCGTGCAAACTTTTATCTTGAAAATGCAATGCCCACCTTCTCTTCTCCTCTTTCCAAAATGATTCATACTCTTTGTTGCTGACCCTTTCATGGGTAGTAAACAAGAAATATCCTTTAGGTTTCAATATACGCTTTATTTCTTTTAACACTTTTATCCGATTTTCTCTTCCCGGTATCTGCATTATCCCATTAAAGGAAAATAAAGCTGCGTTAAAAGTTTCATCATTATAATCTAAACAAGCCGCATCTCCCACACTAAAAGCTATGTTATAATTCAATTCCTCACTGATTTTTCTGGCTTGCACTATCATAGCTTCTGCCAAATCCAATCCTTCTACTAGATGATAACCAAGCTCATAGAATCCTATGGTTGTTCTCCCTGCACCACATCCAATATCTAAAATTCGGTCTTTCGGATTAAAATATTTTTTAATCATCATCTTCTCAGATTCCCAAAGACCAATTTCCCTAACTGCCTTTGCATAATCTGAACTGTTTTTTCTGTAGTAAAAGATTTTCTAACAAAATCTGTATTAACTTTTCTTATCTCCATCTCCTCGTACTCCCTATTTATAAATATTAATAGTCTTTCTAAGATGTTTGCGTGGTGATAAAACTAATACTTCCCCCTGTGTCTTATCCCAATCTTTGACGAACTGCATCATATAGAATTATTCCAGCAGCTACTGATGCATTTAAGGATTCAGTGGATCCTAAGATAGGAATTTTTATCTTTTTATAAGCCGCTTTCCTCCATATATCATTTGCTCCTCTATTTTCGTTTCCGATTACCAAAGCGAAAGAATCTTTGAGGTTAGCGGAATAGTAATATTCTTCACTATCTAAATCTGCCACCATAATATTTATAGAGTTATAGTTCAACCATTTGACTGCCTCATTATCATCAAGACCACTTACAATAGGCACCTGAAACAGGGAACCCATTGTAGACCTAACAACTTTTGGGTTATATAAATCTACAGTTCCTTCAGTTAATAATACCGCAGTAGCACATGCTGCAGCGCTGGTTCTTATGATCGTCCCAAGATTTCCAGGATTCTGCAGGCCATTTAAAACAACTACCAAAGGATTTGCCCCAAGAATTATATCTGCCAATGATATTTCTATTTGTTCAGCTACCGCTATTATTCCTTGAGAGCTAACTGTATCTGAAACCTTCTTAAATAGATTATTGGGTAGCCTTAAAACCTGACAATCTTGATTAATTTTTGGCACATTTTCTGCTGTTTCATTAGTAATAAGGTATTTTATTTTTATCCCTCCGCTATTAGCTTCCTCAACAAGTCTGGTGCCTTCTATGAGAAATAATCCGTTGTTTTCACGAACTTTTTTTTGACTTAAAGCTCTTACCAACTTATATATTGAATTTTCCCTGGAAGTAATATCTTTATACTGCTTCATCTATAATACTCCTCTGTAGATTAAATTTAATGGGTTTGGCTAGCAAAGATTTGTAATTAAAGCACTGTCTCCTGATTCGTATATCAGAACTTACAAATATTATATCACCATTTATATTCCATCTTTATAAATTCATCACTGCCTATTAAAGTATCCTTTTGGTAAACATCAGTTATTTCAAAACCAGCTTTTTCGTAACATTTGATTGCTCGTTTATTGAAAGTACGGACTTCTAAAGTAATCTTTTTGTTGCCATATCTCTTTTTGCACTCATTTTTTAGCAGTTCCATAAGAATATCGCCTAAACCTTGCCCACATGATGAAGGCTTTAATCCCAATCCAACTAAAGCAAAATCCTTATTTTTTATAAAACTTATATATCCACATAAATTATTACTCTCATCAATAACTGCAGTAAATTCATTCTTTCTTTTTTCCTCTTGAGTTATCCCCCATCTTTGTTTGATTAGAGTACTCCAATCCGGAAAATTATAAATAGAATAAATTCCTTCGTATTTCCAACAACATATTTGTCTTGCATGATCTTCAGTTAGTATTTCTAATCTTAAATCCATTACCTATCACTTGCTTTCTTTGTAATACGTTTTATAACCTGGTACCTGTATTTGTGTCAAGTCTTGAAATATCACTTTTCCTCTTCCCCCTCTATTCTTTTAATCACTTTGCTCACTGTAGTATAATGCACACCGATATATTCTGCTATATCTTTTAAGGTATAGCCGTACTGTAGGTGAGCCTCATACATTCCTTGATCTCTTGACTTCTTGTCTTCAGGTTCAAAAATTTCATTTAAGGCCTCAAAGCTATAATAAATTCCATAGTTATATCTATAAAATAATCCCTCTTGATAAGTTAGCATAAGGGGTTTCAATAAGCAGATGATAATGGTTATTCATCATACAATAGGTATGCAATATGAAGTGATATCTTTTTACCACAGAACATAAGACGCTGAGGAAATCAGCGAAGTCTTTCTCTTCAAGGAAGATCGCCTTCCTGGCGTTTCCTCTGGAAGTGATATGATAAACTGCTCCTTTAAATTCTATCCGTAATGGTCTGTTCATGTTGCCAAGATAACATATCTTTCGTTATATTTCAAGACCTAGATCCCCTTCTTACTTGACAGTTAATCCCCTTTTAAGCTATTCTTTATTTATGACTAGAGCATTAAGAATCAAATATAAAAATGCCTTCTTGGTAGTTAAGCGATATGTTTGGAAATGAGGAAGAAAAAAATGAAAACAATTGAAGCATATAATTTGACAAAAAAATTTAAGGATTTGATTGCTGTCAATAATATTTCCCTTGAAGTAGAATCTGGAGAAATATATGGCTTTGTAGGTTTAAATGGTGCAGGGAAAACCACCACAATTAGGTTGTTACTTGGAATGATTAAACCCAAAACAAATCAAGGGACTGTTAAGCTATTTGGCAAAGATATCAGGAAAAATTTTGCTCTCTGGAATGATGTGGGGTATATGGTAGAGTCCACGGATTCATATCCTAACCTCTCTGTTAGAGAAAATCTTGAAGTATTTTTTAATTTAAGGAAATTAATAGATAAAAACTTAATTGATAATGTTATTGATAGATTAAAACTTAAAGACTATCATAATGCTAAAGCTAAACATCTATCGTTAGGTAATTTATAACGACTTGGACTGGCAAAAGTATTAATGCATAGGCCTAAACTACTTCTTTTAGATGAACCTATGAGTGGACTGGACCCCGCAGGAATAATAGAGATTCGAGAAATGCTAAAAGAGCTTTCAAGAAATGGAACTACTATTTTTATCTCAAGTCATATTTTAGGTGAGCTTTCAAAGTTAGTGACTAAAATCGGTATTATTCATAAAGGAAGGCTCATAA
Organism: Atribacteria bacterium SCGC AAA255-G05; assembly: GCA_000405605.1. Classification (GTDB taxonomy): domain Bacteria; phylum Atribacterota; class Phoenicimicrobiia; order Phoenicimicrobiales; family Phoenicimicrobiaceae; genus Sediminicultor. Next base: position 7,919 of record ASPA01000059.1, on the reverse strand, counting down.
AAGAGTTGAAATCTGAGGAATTAAAAGACCAGGTAATAAAAAAGCTAATAATAGAAACCGGGAATAATTCAAAGGCTTTAGAATTTCTAAAGAGCAAGAACATGCCTTCAAATATTAACCAAAAAAATATGATTGAAATATATAATCCAAGTGCAATAAATAAGCCAGAAACCATTTGTGAATGGTTGGTAACAGCAGGTTTAACACCACGAACACTATCTGTCTTTGAAGAGGATCTTGAATCCTTTTTCATAAGAACAATAAATACCGAGGAGGCATAAAGTATGAATGAACTAAAAAGGGCATTTTTATCAGAGTGTCTTAAACTCAAGCATTTAAACATGATTTGGATTACTTTTATTGCCTTTTCTTTAGGTCCTATTTTTGGAGGGCTTTTAATGTTTTTATTACAAAATCCAGAACTTGTCCCTAAATCAGGGATTATAAGCACCAAGATCTCTATACTATCGACCTTAGTAGGCTGGGGCGCTTATTTTTCAATGTTATCGCAGGTTATGGCAATTGGTGGAGTCATTGTTTTTGGATTTGTAGCCAGTTATATATTCGGTAGAGAATATGTAGATCGTACTTACAGGGATTTACTATCCTTACCGATTTCCCGCACGCATATATTAAATGCAAAATTCATTGTTTACTTTATCTGGTGTCTTTGTCTGACAGTTTTCATCTTAGTTTTAGGTTTTATAATTGCGGGAATATTAAAACTGCCCGGATGGGATTACAATATTATCTTTGAAAATATCATAACTTATTTAATTACCGCCTTATTAACCATGGCACTGGGAACTCTCATCGCCTTTTTTGCTTTATGGAGTAAGGGGTTTTTAGCGCCTTTAGGTTTTCTAGTGTTGACATTGATTTTTGCACAGCTTATCCCTATTAGTGACCAAACATAATAGAACACAAAACAGGTCGTATAACAATGGATACCTGTCTCTGCACTTCATGCTCCACCCAGATTGCCATCCCGTTGGTCGGGCAGCTTCTTGTACTTTCGAGAGGTTATATGAAATTGCTCGTAGGTGAAAAAATGGCGAATAATTTGGCTTTAAACAAGAAGAAATTAGATTAATTTGGGGAGGTGTCAGAGTATGTTCGAATTATGCCATAAAAAGTATTCTGAAGCGTAAAACACGAAGTGGATTAACCGTATTAGGCATCATGGTTTTGATCACCTTAGTTATCGTAATTTCAGGGATTGTTTCCTACCAGAAGAGAGTGATGCACGAACATGCCTCTGCTGGAGTAGGAAAAATTATGGTGCAATTGATGTTGGCGGGGACTGATTACCCCACAGCAAGCATAGATTTAAAAGAATCTTTGGCTGATGAACCGACAATAAACACAAACAATTTATTTCTCCTCTTCTAATAATTCAAAAAAGGCATCTACTACTTTGGGGTCAAACTGGACTCCGGAATATTTTTTTATTTCCTTTTTTGCTTCACTACTTGTCATCTTATTTCTATATGGTCTATCGCTGGTCATAGCATCATAAGAAGTAACAAGCAGTGATATCCTGGACAATACCGGAATCTCCTCACCCTTTATACCTCTTGGATATCCCTGACCATTATACCATTCGTGATGAGAGAGTATAGACTCCGCTATAGGCATAAGCTTTGCGGATGATTCTGCAATACGGTATCCTATCTCGGGAATCTCTTTTACTATTTTCCACTCTTCTGCGGTCAGCCTTCCTTTTTTTGCCATTATTTCATCGGCGAGTGCTAATTTTCCTATATTGTGAAAATTCATAAATAATTTCAGTTCTTCAAGCTTTGTACTGGAAAGATTCAGCCTTTTTCCTATAAGGACGGCATAATCATCCATTTTTTTAATACGCGTCTCGGTTTTATAATCTCCTTTTTTTAAAATTACTCTAAGAGACTGTAAAAGACTTTCCTGAGCAGTCACACTCTCCACTATTTTACTCTTATACATATTATCTTCTGCTTCTTTTAATATATCATCTATATTTTCTGATGAAGACTTCTTTATTGAAGCCCCAAGTGAAATGCTTAGAGGCATCTCGGTTGTACTTTTTTCTTTACATAATTCTTTAATTCTCTTTATAATGCTTTCTGCATCTTTTACACTGGTCTTGGGAAGTATGGATATAAACTCATCTCCTCCCCACCTTGAAATAATATCTTCTTTTCTAAAGCTTTCTTTTAATATCTCTGCTATATTTCTAAGGAGTATGTCTCCCCTGGCATGGCCATATGTATCATTTATTAATTTAAGCCCATTTAAGTCTCCCATTACTATAGTTACAGGAAGCTGTCTTTCTGTGTCGAGTCTATTCAACTCTTCATCAAAATATGCTCTATTATAAAGTTCTGTAAGCCCATCATGAAAGGATAAGTATTCTACTTTTTCTTCAGCTTTCTTCTTTTCTGTTATATCCCTTGAAATGCCAAATGTGCCAATAATCTTGCCTTTTTCATCATAAAAGGGCATTTTTATGGTTGAAACCCACCTATCCCCTTTTTCGTGCCATGTTTCTTTTTCCTCAATACCTACCATCGGCTTACCTGTTTTTATTACATTTTGCTCGTCATTATATGCCTGTTTGGCATGTTCTTCAGAGAAAAAATCAAAATCTGTCTTTCCCACTGCCTCGTCCGGATCTTTTATATCAAGTCTTTCAGCCAATGCTTTATTTATTAAAATAAACCTACTTTTTAGATCTTTAAAATAAATTGAATCTGGTATTCTTTCCATAAGTGTATTCATGAAAGACATTTCTTTTTCTAATTGATTTTCTATTATCTTTTTATCTGTTATATCCCTTGAAATGCCAAATGTGCCAAGAATCTTACCATTTTTATCATAATAAGGCATTTTTATGGTGGATACCCACCTATCCCCTTTTTCGTGCCATGTTTCTTTTTCCTCAATATCAATAGCAGGAATACCAGTTTTTATAATCTTTTGTTCAATATCATAGGCCTCTCTTGCATGTTCTTCAGTAAAAAAATCAAAATCTGTCTTACCCACTGCTTCGTCCGGACTCTTCATACCAAATCTTTTAACCAGTGCTTTATTTATTAGAATAAATCTACTTTTCAGATCTTTAAAATATATACTGTCTGTGCTGTAGTCCATGAGGGCAGTTATCATTTGTGATTCACTGATATCATATTTTTTATTTTTTATTTTTTCCGCCATTTTATATTCTCCTTAGACATTAAGCATATAATAAGAAGTGGTATCTTTTTACCACAAAACATAAGACTCTGAGGAAATCAGCAAAGTCTTTCTCATCAAGGAAGATTACCTGCCTGGCATTTCCTCCCAACGAATATGATAAAATGACCCGTTTAAATTTTACCTATCGTGCTCTGGTTATCGTCTCTGTATCATATTATTCTTTGCAATGCTTGGAGTCCTGATTCCTATATTACTTCTCTATTAATTGCCAAAAGGAACTTCCCTGGTACTCCTTGACGAAATAAAAGTATAAAAATAATAAATTTACGTTAATTGCCCTGCTTCATATTTTCCATCATTTCCTGAAATCCTTCATTTCCTTCCATTCCCTCCATGGCTTTTTGCATTAATTCTTGTATTTCTTCCTGACTCATGGATCCCATTTCACTATTTCCCTGACCACCCTGCGGCGTACCCGGCATATTTTTAAACATCGGTTCCTGAGGTTCCAATTTTGTTCCATCAAAAAGTTCATCGGATAATCCCACGTTCATCTCAGTACTTTTTACCACAAATTTCATTTTTCCCATAGCATTCATGAATGCCTTAGCTTCTTCTTTTTCTTCCTCGCTGAGGCTTGGATCATCCACATCCATTTGATTTGAAACCACCATTTTATGGGAAAGCAACAATGAGCCAACCCGACGATAATCCAGGAACACGGCATCAATCACGTTATTCATAGTCACTTGCTTTCCATCTTCTACGGTCGTTGATTTTATAAAATTTTGGGACCTTAAAGGCACGAAATCCTTTTTATCAATCCAAAAAATGCTATACATTTCCACATCTGTTTCTTCATTCGTTCCGTAGTCAGCCATATTTTCGTTCCCCATCATCCAAATGGCATCATCGAGCTGAATCTTGTAAGTATTTTTTTCCTCATATTTTTCTTCGCCCAAGTATTTAGCTTTTGCTGGATCAATCATCTTCCAGATATTGAGAGGGTCGAATTCTCTTTCCTCTTTTTTCACTTCGCCGCTAATCGGATCAACAGACCACGTATACACACCGTCAAAAATGACAACGGAATTCATGCCCATGGCATTACTTTCAGAACGTGTTTTAAAAACTTCCCGATTCTTAACCCTTGCTTTCTTCTGGTAGAGGGTACTCGTCATAGAGATAAGTCCACCTTCCATTTCCTGCACAATAGTTAAATCCTGGATCTTGCTCATCTGTTGATGATAACTTTTTTCCATCTGTTGAAGAATACTATTCACATTCACCGCTGCCATGCCGGAGAGACTAAAAACCACCATTAAAATCACTAATAAAATAGAAAAAATAACCTTCTTGTTTATCATTTTTATCTCCTTATCTAATAATATATTTTTTAAATAACCCTAAAATATTTCTCATTCATTTTCTATTTAAATACTATAATCCGTTCAATTCTTATATTAAAGATCCATCCTTTCTTAAATATTATTTTATAAAATTTACAACAGAATTACCTGTTGATATATAGATATCCATGATCTAAAAGCTCTCTAGAAGGGTACAATACCTACTTTATTTTAACTTAAAATGCGGTGTTATGCAATGCTTAAAATCTTCATCATCTACAAATATATTTTGCTGATTGATACCTCTAATCATGATGTGATATATTTTACTCTTACTTTTTATTCTTGCTAATCTCGGCATAGGACAACCACCATCATCAGCTTATCCTATCAAAGTGGTGTTGTCAAAAAAAGAACCGACCCCTGTTTCGTATTATTTTTTTTCTTTCCTTCTTCTTTGAATTCTCTATCTGCAAACTATTACATTTATTTGAATTGTAACAGAATCAGAATTGAAAAATTATTAATTTTAGAATCTTTTGTCTCCTCCTAAAAATCCTCCCAGGATATCGCCACCGATACCAGCAATTCCTTTTTGTTCTCCTCTTCTTCCAAAACGGGCTGCTGCAGAAATCCTGTCGGCGAGACGCGAAAATGGAAGACTTTGCAAATAAATATAAGACCTGGGCCAGTCATCTTGGCTAAAAATATACCTTCACCACCGAAAAGTGCATTTTTAAATCCACCAACAAATTGAATATCATATCCTACAGATGGAGCGAAAGCTACCAGACATCCGGTATCAACACGAAGAGTTTCGTTGATTTTTAGCTCTCTCTTAATAATCGTACCTCCGGCATGTACAAAAGCCAGCCCATCACCCTCTAATCTCTGCAGGATAAAACCCTCACCACCGAAAAGTCCGGCGCCAATCTTTTTGGTAAATGCTACTTCAATTTCAATACCCTGGGCAGCACATAGAAAGGAATCTTTCTGACATAAAAATTTTCCTCCTAGTTTGCCTATCTCCAAAGGAATGACTTTCCCGGGATAGGGAGTTCCAAAGGCAATATGACCCTTTTCTCTTCCTTGACAGGTAAAAGATGTAATAAAAAAAGACTCTCCGGTAATTGCCCGTTTAAATCCCTTAAACAAACCTCCTCCGGTAGAAGTTTGCATTTCTATTCCTTCATCCATATACATCATTGCGCCTGCTTCAGCTCTTACGCCTTCCCCCGGATCCAATTCAATTTCAACAATCTGCATATCATCACCATAAATTTTATAATCAATAATATCAATCATCTGACTTCTCCTTTCTTATAAATGACTTAATTTAAATAGGGAAATATCCTATTTTTTCTAAAGTTTAATTTTCTCTTTTTAGAGGTTTTCCCTTAGGGGATCTATCTCTAATAATAACTAAAGCCTCAATCATCCGGTTAAAATACTCCTCAGGTCCTATAGATTTTCCACTAAAAATGACCGAATTATTGACCTGGTACACTTTCCCTGTTTGTTTTATTTCTTTATATTATTATAACTGAAAACTTATTTTATTTCACCTTTTTGCGAGATATGTGACTTACTCCTTTATTGTTTTATATACAGGGTTTACACTGATTTCCAATTACTTTTTTCTCTGGGAATATTCATTTTCTTTTATTTCTACGACTAAAATGTAATAAAGCACTATCGCCCTTCCCACATTCTTGTCCCATATCCCTTGAAAAAATTTTTTAAATAGCGTAATATTGATTCCAAGTAGTCTTTCATTGCTTCTTTTAGATCTTTGATAGCTCTTTGATATTTTTAGATATATTTGTTTATGTAGTAATAAATAGACCATATTTAATGAATTTTAAGGGAATAAAATGGAAATTTGGAAAAAAAATCTTTATGTCGTATTCTTTGCTGAAATGATCGTTGTTACCGGTATGACTTTTGTGATTCCCTTCCTACCTTTTTATGTAAAAGAATTAGGGATTAGCAATATAGAACAGGCAGCCCGCTGGTCAGGCTGGCTAATGGGAGCTCCGGCGCTGTCGATGATTATCGTATCTCCCTTCTGGGGTTCTCTGGCAGATCGTGTGGGACGAAAACCCATGATTGAGCGAGCCATATTCGGAGGAGCAATTTCTGTATTTATGATGGCCCTGGCAACGAATGTCTATCAACTATTAATTATACGTATCATACAGGGTGTTTTAACAGGCACGATTGCTGCTTGTACTGCCTTAGTTTCTGCAAGTTCACCTTCAAGAAAGATGGGATTTAGTTTGGGATTATTACAGACCGGATTTTTTTTAGGTAATTTTTTAGGACCTTTGTTAGGGGGTATTTCGGCTGATATTTTGGGTTTTCGAAATTCTTTTCGAATTACCGCTGCTTTACTCTTTATTGCCGGATGGCTAATCTTTTTCCTGGTAGAAGAAAATTTTACACCTTCAGTCACAAAGAAACAGATCATTCCATTTAAAAAAAGAATTGCCTTGTTTTTTAATAAAGGGCAATTATTCATCATGTTTTTAATACTGTTTTTAGTGCAACTCTCGGTCCAGATTATTAGCCCTATTTTTCCTTTGTTTGTGGAAACCATCGTATCAAATCCAAAAATCGTTTCCACTTTTACCGGATTAATGTATGCCATAACCGGTTTAATGAGTGCTTTTTCTGCAATAAATATAGGTAAGTTAATTGAAAAAAAACCGAGTAATTTACTTTTAACCATCAGTCTTTTAGGAACAGGTCTTTTCTTTTTGTCTCATGCTTTTGTCACCAATATTACTCAGCTCATCTTATTGAGAGTTGGTTTGGGTCTTTTTTATGGAGCAATCATTCCTANTGCCAATACAATTATCGGTCTTTCAACTCCTTCCGAACATCGGGGGAAAGTTTTTGGCGTTGCAAACAGTACTACTTACTTGGGTAATGTTTTAGGTCCTATTTCCGGTGCATTTATTATGATAACCTTTAGTCTGCCAGCTGTTTTCATATTTACCGGAGGTCTATTATTATTGGCAGGACTTGTCTTACCCGTAGCGATGAATAAAATTGAGAAAACTTCATCAGATTAACTACTTTTATTTTCTTAAATCTTCCGAACGATCAAAAGGAATCCGATAAGTTCCCAGAATTTCCTGATGTGTATTCTCTGCCTTTTTCCGGTCAATCACGATTTGTTGACCCCATTTATCTTCAAATATAATATAAGGATCCAGGCTATTTTCGACTTTAATGGTCTGGTCATGTTGCCAATAGGAATATATCCTTTGTTATATTTCAAGACCTGAACCCCTGTAAATGTCAAGCACTTTTCCCATCCCTTCGGTAAGTACATTTCCTATTAGTGTGGTAAAGATATTTCCCTATACCACGGTAAATAGATTTCCC
>ASPA01000058.1 GCA_000405605.1 Atribacteria bacterium SCGC AAA255-G05 | reverse complement strand
AATATAGAGAAAAGTAGATCATAAATATTTCTTAAAAGCAGTTTCTTTGTATGGAAAATATTTTAAGAGATATCTTTGGAGTCGATATACCGTAGCTAACTCGTTTATTGAACCTGGAGAAAGAATTTTAGATATTGATTGTGGGAATGAAATATAATACGAGAAGTTAAAAATAGATATCAAGAGCTTTGCTGAGTAGACATATCTCCTTTTAAGAACTAGAATTAATAGAAATAAAGGTTAGATTTTAAGAAGGTAAAAGAAATTATGAGAGATGATTATATATTTGATCTGCGAAATATATATTCCAAAAAGATTATAGAAAAAGAGAATGGTTTTAAATATTTTTCTGTGGGGAGATAATATAAATGCGAAAATACAAATTTGCTTTAACCGGTTGTGGTCGAATTTCCTACAAACATGTAAATGCCATTAGTGAAATTGAAAATGCTGAGCTGGTTGCAGTTTGCGATACAAAAGAAGAAAGGGCAAAGAAAAAAGGAGAAGAAAATAATATTCCCTGGTACGCTGATTACCATAAAATGTTAGAAAATGAAGATGTTGATATCGTTAATATATTAGTAGAAAGCGGAAAACATGCGGAAGTTTTTAAAGAGATAGTAAAATATAAAAAGCATATTATAGTAGAAAAACCGATGGCTTTAACTTTGTCTGATGCCGATGATATGATTAAGATTAGTGATAAGGTCGGAATAAAAATATTTGTAGTTAAGCAGAATAGATTTAATGCTCCAGTCCAATTATTAAGAAGAGCATTAGAGGAAGGAAGATTTGGTAAATTGATATTGGGCACAGTGAGAGTTAGATGGCATAGAGATCAATCCTATTATGACCAAGATTATTGGAGAGGTACCTGGAAATATGATGGAGGAGTTTTTACTAATCAGGCATCACATCACTTGGATTTATTAGAATGGATGATGGGGGATGTGGAATCAGTGTTTGCCAAATCGGATACTTTTTTACATAAAATTGAAGTAGAAGATACTGGGGTTGCCTTATTTAGATTTACCAATGGGGCATTGGGCACTTTTGAAGCTACCACTTGTACCAATCCTGTTGATTTAGAGGGGTCGATTAGTATATTAGGAGAAAATGGAACTGTGGAAATTGGTGGTTTCGCAGTAAATGAAATGAAGGTGTGGAATTTTAGAGATAAGAAAGATTATGATAAAGAGGCTTTTAATGCAAACTATATTCCTAAAAATGTTTATGGCAGTGGGCATAAAGAGTATATTAAGAATGTCTTAAATGCTATTGAAAATGGTACCAAGGGATTAGTAGAAGGCATAGAAGGAAGAAAATCATTAGAATTAATAAATGCAATTTATGAGTCAATTGAAACTGGGAAAGAAATATTTTTAATATTTAAACCTAAAAAATGTAAATTGGGCAATGATTATGAAAAAAATATATAAAAATGTAATTATTGGTAAAAATGCAAAAATTGGAGAGTATGTCATAATAGGAGAACCTCCACGAGGTTATAAGGAAGGAGAATTAACTACTATTATTGGCGATAATTGTATTATAAGATCACATACCGTTATTTACGCCGGAAACAGGATAGGGAATAATTTTCAAACAGGACATGGAGTTAATATTAGAGAATCGAATGAAATTGGTGATGATGTGAGCATAGGCACACATTCTATTATAGAGCACCATATTAAAATTGTAGATAATGTAAAAATTCATTCCAATGTTTTTATTCCCGAATATAGTTGTTTAAAGAAAGGATGTTGGATAGGACCCTGCGTAACAGTAACTAATGTTTTGCATCCTTTGTGTAAAAAAGCTAAAGAATGTGTTAAAGGTGTAACCATCGGAGAAAATACTAAAATAGGAGCAAATGTAACTATACTTCCCGATATAATTATAGGGAAGAATTGTCTTGTAGGAGCAGGAAGTTTGGTGACCAGAAATCTTTTAGATAATAATTGTGTTTATACAGGTAACCCTGCAAAAAAGATAAAAGATATAGAAGATTTGACCTGTCCTTATAATTTAATAGATAAACCATATGAAATAAAGGAGGAAGAATAATGATTCCCTTTGTTGATTTAAAAGCCCAGTATGATTCAATTAAAGATGAGATAGATAAAGCAATGCAAAAAGTACTTAGTAATACAAGTTTTATTATGGTTGAAGAATTAAAGAAATTTGAATTAGAATTTGCTCAGTTTTGTAATGCGAAATATGCTATAGGAGTAGCTAATGGTTCGGATGCTTTGATTTTAGCTTTGCTTGCCTGTGGAATTGGTGAAGGAGACGAAGTAATTACTGTACCCCATACATTTATAGCTACTACAGAGGCAATTAGTAATGTAGGAGGTAAAGTTGTTTTTGTAGATATTGATCCTAAAACATATACTATAGATGTTTTAAAAATAGAAGAAAAAATAACTGAGAAAACTAAAGCCATTATCCCGGTTCATTTATATGGTCAACCTGCAGATATGGATCCTATTATCAGACTTGCCAAGAAATATAATTTAAAAATTATTGAAGATGCTGCTCAGGCACATGGGGCAGAATATAAAAGTGAAAAAGTTGGTTCAATAGGAGATGTGGGATGTTTTAGTTTTTACCCTAGCAAGAATTTAGGCGCTTATGGTGATGCAGGAATGGCCGTTACCAATAATGAAGGAATAGCTGAAAAAATAAAATTGCTAAGAAATCATGGCAGGATAACCAAAAAATATGAACATGATGTAGAAGGTTATAGTAGTAGATTGGATAATCTACAGGCAGCAATATTGAGGGTGAAATTGAAGCATTTAAATGAATGGAATGAAAATCGAAGAGAAAATGCCCAAAAATATAATGAATTACTAAATAATATAGCTGGGATTATTACTCCCTATGAAGCTGAGTATGCCAAACATGTTTATCATTTATATGTTATAAGAGTAGTGAAAGAACGAGATAAATTGAGAGAAGAGCTTGAGTCTAAAAATATAGCTACAGGTATTCATTATCCCATTCCTTTGCATTTACAACCTGCCTATATTTATTTGGGCTATAAAGAAAGAGATTTTCCTGTTACAGAAAAAGCCAGTCAAGAGATTTTATCATTACCAATGTTTGCCGAATTAACTAATGGGCAAATTGAAGAAATTGTTAGATTGAGTAGCTATTAAATGAGATAAAAAAATTGCAAAAGCAAATTTAAGAAAAATGAATGGCTCTTTAGAGAAAATATCAAGTGATATTATTTGCGAAATAAATAAATTGCTAGATTGCATAAATTGATTAAATTGCTCTTACTTCTAAGAAGAATTTAGTAAATTAGCCAATGCAATTATAATTAGTATTTAGAGGGAAAATAAATAAAACATGAAAATACTCCATATATGCCAATATTTTAACGAAAATATGGGTTACCAAGAAAATATATTGCCTTTATATCAAGAAAAAATGGGCAACGAAGTATATATTGTTACATCAAATAGGGAAAACGAATTTTTTAATAATGATAAACAAAGAATAAAAGAAATCGGAACCACAAATTATAAAGGAATAACGCTTATAAGAAAGGATATTTATTTTGAAAATAAGAATAAATTTGTTATATTTAAAAACCTTTATAGATTAATTGAAAAGATACGTCCAGATTATATTTTTCATCATGGTTTAACTTCTCCATCGATGTTTACAATAATAAAATATAAAAAAAATAATTCCAATGTTATGTTAGTTTGTGATCTTCATGCTATGTACGAAAATACTATGAGATCTAATAAAAGTTATTTTTATCACAAAGTATTTTGGAGAAATATATTACAAAACAAAATTAAATTCATTAATAAAATATTTTGCGTTTGCCCAGAAAGTATAGATTTTGCTAAAGATGTTTATAATATACCAGAAAACATTTTAATGCTTTTACCTTTGGGGGGAGATATTTTAAATCTTAACAATTACAATAATATTAGAGATAAATATAGGAATAAATTAGGTATTAAAAAAGGAGATTTGCTAATAATACATGCTGGCAAAATGGCACCAAGAAAGAAAACAGAAGTATTACTAAATTCTTTTAAATTTATTGATGAGAGGAGAATTAAATTAATATTAATAGGAGATATTGATAAAATATATTATAAAACATTAAGCAAATATATAAATAATGATAAAAGGATAACATATATAGGATGGAAAAATCCGGAAAATTTATCTAAATATTTTTGTGCAGGAGATATTCTAATTCAACCAGGAACAGCTTCAGCTATATTTGAAGAGGCTATATGTAATGGTTTGCCAATTATATTAGACAAAACTAAAATAGGGGATTATTTAGTTTCAAGAAAAAATGGAGTAGTTTTGCCGAAAATCAATGAAAAAGAAATTTCCGAAGCTATAAATTATTTAAATAAAAATAGAGGAATACTAAAAAAAATGCATAAAAATGCCATTATTTTCGCCCAAACAGAACTTTCATATAAAGAGATAGCTAAAAAAAGTTTATCGTTTATAGGAGATATTAATTATTAATTTTATATATAATGTGTATTAGTCAATTAATTAGAAGAAAAGGAAATAATTCATGTTCAAAAAGCTTTAGATAATTTGTCGGATTTAGAAGTCGGGTTGATGATTGCTGGAAGTGGTCCAAAGAAAATGTTTTGAAAGAATTTTGTAAAGAAAAAATATTAAAAAATGTCATTTTCAAAGGTTTTAAGCAACAAGAAGAATTAATTAAGCATTATCTTTTTTCGGATATTTTTATTTTACCTTCCTTTAAAGAGGTTTGGGGATTAGTAGTTAATGAAGCATTAACCAGCGGTTTATATGTGTTAAGTTCTAAATATGCAGGAGCGAGTTATAATTTAATTGAAGATGGTTTTAATGGAGAGGTTTTTGACCCTGGAAATGTTGATGAAATTGCTAAGTTGATTAAAAAATCTAAATATGAAATTAAAAATATTCGTGAGAAACGAGATGATGTAAGCCAACATGCTTGTAGGGCATTTAGTATTGAAAATTCTGCTCGTGATTTTATAAAAGTTATTAAAGATGTTTAATATTTTATTATAAAAGTAAAGGTAAAGTAGTTTTGAAAGTATTGATGGTAAATACAGAATTTAACAGGGGTGGGGCTGCAAAAATTGCTCGTACTTTATATCAAGCTCTAAATAAAAGGGATGAAACTATCTGTCATTTTGCTTATGGCAGAGGAAAAGAACCGGAAGAGGAGACAGTTTATAAATTTGCTTTTTTGCCTGAAACATATTTTCAAGGATTATTAACTCGAATTACGGGTCTGCAGGGTTATGGCAGCTGGTTTTCTACGAAAAGATTAGAAGATTATATTTATAGGGAGGAATTTGATTTAATTCATTTGCATAATATTCACGGGTATTATTTGAATTTGAATTTTGTTAATTTTTTGGGGAGATTAGATATTCCAGTTGTCTGGACTTTGCATGATGGATGGGCATTGACAGGGCGTTGTGCTTATTGGTTTGATTGTAATAAATGGAAAGTAGGGTGTGAAAACTGCCCGGATTTATCTTTATATCCAAAAACTTTTATAGATGCTTCAAATTTTATGTGGAAGAAAAAAAAGAATTATTTTTCATCAGGGTGGAACCCTGTCATTGTTTGCCCTTCGCAATGGTTGGCAGATAGAGTAAAAGAATCTTATTTAAAGGAATATCAAATTAAGGTTATTCCAAATGCAGTAGATATTGAAGTTTTTAAACCAAAAAATAAAAGTATATTTCGTAAAAAATATGGAATCCCTGTTGAGAAAAAAGTTATATTATGTTTAGCGACTGATTTAGATGACGAGAGAAAAGGAGTCAAGTATTTTTTTAAATCTTTAAAATATATTAAAGTAAAAAATTGGATGGTGGTTACTGTGGGAAAAGTGATAAATTATGATAAAATAAAAGAGATGGATATTGAAATTAAACAAATGGGTTATATAAAGGATAAAAATGATATTTCCGATATTTATAATCTTGCAGATATTTTTTGTATATCATCCTTGGATGATAATTTTCCAACTACAGTTTTAGAGGCAATGGCTTGTGGTATACCTGTGGTGGGATTTGATGTTGGTGGAATTCCTGAACAAGTTGCAGAAGGATGTGGAATTGTGGTTCAATCAAAAGATATCAAAGCTTTGGGCAAAGCAATAGAGAGGTTATTGGCGAATGATGGGATGAGGAGAAATTTTGGTGAAAATTGTAGAAAACAGGTATTGCAAAATTATTCCATTAATAAATTTACGGATAATTATATAAAACTTTATAATGAAGTTTTAAAGAAGGAGAAACAATGAAAAAAGCACTAATTACCGGTATTACCGGTCAGGATGGTTCCTATCTGGCAGAGTTTCTGCTTTCTAAGGATTATGAGGTTCATGGAATTATCAGGCGGGCTAGCACCTTTAATACCGGAAGGATAGACCATATTTATAAAGACCCTCATATAAGAGGGGTAAAATTACATTTACATTATGGAGATTTGAGCGATTCGAGTCAGCTTACCAATCTTATCTATAATATAAGGCCTGATGAGATTTATCATTTGGGAGCACAGAGCCATGTAAGGGTCAGTTTTGATATGCCGGAATATACAGGAGATATTACCGGATTAGGAACTACCAGGATATTGGAAGCAGTAAGAAGAAGCGGAATAAAATGCAGGTATTATCAAGCATCGAGTAGTGAGATGTTTGGTGATGCCCCTGCGCCTCAAAATGAAGATACTCCATTAAGAGCGCGAAGCCCTTATGCAGCAGCCAAGATTTATTCTTATTGGATGGCTAATAATTATCGTGAAGGATATAATATTTTTGCCTGTAACGGCATACTCTTTAACCATGAATCACCGAGAAGGGGAAAAACATTTGTAACCAGGAAGATCACCAGGGCGATTGCCAATATTGTTGCCGGTAACCAGAAGAAATTATATCTTGGTAATCTGGCAGCTAAGAGAGATTGGGGTTACGCCCCTGATTATGTAGAGGCGATGTGGTTGATGTTGCAACAGGAAAGAGCATGCGATTATGTCATTGGGACAGGCGAGACCCATTCAGTAGAAGAATTTCTCATAGAAGCCTTTAATTATGTGAATTTAGATTATAAAGAATACGTGGAAATAGATTCAAGATATTTTAGACCTACCGAGGTAGAATTGTTATTGGCTGATGCCTCTAAAGCGAAGAGAGAATTAGGTTGGAGTCCGAGGATTACTTTTAAAGAATTAGTAAAGATAATGGTAGATAGTGATATGGAATTGGCTGGATTGGATTCTCCCGGAGAAGGTAAGAAGATTTTAAAGACAAAAGGGATTGGCTGGACGGAGAATCATTTGACACAAGGATAGAAAGGAGTAGGAGATGAGTTATTGGGATAATAAGAGAGTCATTGTTACCGGTGGAGCCGGATTTTTAGGCTCTTATGTAGTAGAAAAGCTGAAAGAGCGGGGATGTAAGAATTTTTTTGTTCCTCTGGTGGAAGATTATGATTTGACCAGGGAAAAAAATATTATAAGATTATATAAAAATTGCCCTGCTGATATAGTGATACATTTAGCGGCAGTAGTAGGAGGCATTGGAGCTAATCGGGAAAATCCGGGTAAGTTTTTCTATGATAATCTGGTAATGGGAGCCATGTTGATGGAATATGCCCGACAGTTTAAAGTGGATAAATTTGTAGCTATTGGTACTATCTGTGCCTATCCCAAATTTACCCCGGTTCCTTTTAAAGAGGAAGATTTGTGGAATGGCTATCCGGAAGAGACTAATGCCCCTTACGGATTGGCCAAGAAGATGATGCTGGTTCAGTCTCAAGCTTATAGGGCACAATATGGTTTTAATTCTATATTTTTACTTCCCTTAAATCTATATGGACCGGGAGATAATTTTAATCCAAAGAGTTCACATGTTATACCGGCTTTAATTAAGAAGTTTATTGAAGCAGTAGAAGAGGAAAAAGAGGAGGTGGTATGCTGGGGTACGGGAAAACCTACCCGGGGATTTTTATATGTAGAGGATGCAGCAGAGGGAATATTATTGGCTGCAGAGAAATACAATAGGAGTAACCCGGTAAATCTGGGGAGCGATTTAGAGATATCGATTAAGGATTTGGCTGAATTGATTGCCAAGCTTTGTGGATACAAAGGAAAGATTAGATGGGATAGTAGTCAACCTGACGGGCAACCCAGAAGGAAATTGGATACGAGTAGAGCTGAGCGGGAATTTGACTTTAGGTCGAAGACGGATTTTGAGGAAGGATTGAAGAGGACGATTGATTGGTATAGGCAAAGTATGGATATCAGTGAAAGGAAAGAAAGCAATTAAGTGAATAATAAGATTTTAGTAATTAATCAACATTTTTATCCTGAGGTAGCGGCAACAGGACAATTATTATTAGACTTATGTGTAGATTTGGTTAAAGCGGGATATGTAGTTAAGGTAATTACCGGAAATCCTAACGGTGATTTTAATAAAAAAAATAAAACACTAAAAAGAGAAAATTATAAGGGAATAGAAATACTTCGCCTTAAAAATACCACATTTAATAAATATAGAATGACGGGGAGAGTTTTAAATTATCTTTCCTTTCATTCTTTAGTATTTTTTCAAATACTGTTTTGTAAAAAACCCGACTTAGTATTAGTTATGTCTACGCCTCCTTTTATTTCTTTCCATGGCTTAGTGTTAAAGAAATTAAAAAAGGTTAAAACGATCTATATTGTCCAGGATTTATTTCCTGATTTAGTTATAGAATTAGGAAAGATAAAAAATAAATATTTTATTAATATATTAAAAAGTCTTTCTAGGTGTATTATTAGAAGAATGGATAGAGTAGTAGTAGTTGGAGAATTTATGGAAAGAAAGATAGAAAGAGAAATATTGCAGGGATTGCAGGGGATGGAATGGATAGAGTAGTAGTAGTTGGAGAATTTATGGAAAGAAAGATAGAAAGAGAAATATTGCAGGGATTGCAGGGGATGGATTCGAGTCAAATTATCACTATACATAACTGGGCGGATGGTGAAAAAAATAAGTATATTGAGAGGAGAGAATGAGAAAAATTTAGTTAAGGCGGAGTGGGGTTTAGAAGGAAAATTTATAGTATCATATTCGGGAAATATCGGCGATTTACACGAATTTGATACAATAATTTCGGCAGTTGAAGAATTAGAAGAGCAGGGTTGGGGGAAAATATGTTTTGTGTTTATTGGAGAAGGGATAAAGAAGGAATATATTGAGAGAAAAGTAAAAGAGAAGGGATTAAATAATGTCTTATTTTTTCCATTTCAGCCGAGGGAAGTTTTAAAATATAGCTTGGGTATGGCAGACGTTTCTTTAGTGACCCTGGATGAGGGATTTGAAGGAATGGTTGTTCCGAGTAAAATATATGGTATTTTAGCTAGTGGAAGACCCGTCATTGCTGTGGTGGGGGGAGAAAGCGAAGTTACTGAGATTATAAGTAAGGGAAGATGTGGGGAAATAGTAAAAATTGGAGATTATAATGCTTTATCAGATGCGGTAATTAATTATTATAATAATTCTGAAAAATGCTATCAAGAAGGAATGAATGGTCGAAAATATTTTGAAGAGAATTTTGATAGAAAAATTGCTACGGAAAAATATATTAAAGTAATTGAAGAAATATTAGGGTCTTTATCTTAAATATCGGGTTCTGATATATTAGGTTATTGGATGATATATAAAAATTAAAGAGAGGGAAAGAAAGAGAGAGAATTATGACGATATTAATATTTGCGGTTTCATTTTTAGTTAGTTTTGCAGGATTTCTAATTATGATTCCGCGTTTTAAAGAAACAGGGATTGTGGGAAGGAATAGAAATATTTTAGAGCAGGAAGAAATTGCTGAAATGGGTGGTTTAGTGATAGTGGCCGGGTTTAGCGCCGGGACAATATTGATTATTTCACTGAAAACATTTTTTGATTTATTTGCTCTGGCTAGCTTGACATCTATTTTGGCAGCCTTTTCTACTATAATGATTGTTTCATTGATAGGTATTTTCGATGACTTGATTTCCATAAAGCAAGGAGTAAAGGCGTTTATGCCAGTTTTTGCGGCATTACCATTAATAGCTCTTAAAGAAGGGTTTACTATAATGAAGGTTCCATTTATTGGTTTTGTAGATTTTGGAATTTATTATCATTTAATACTAATACCATTGGGGATTACCGGTGCGGCAAATGCGGTGAATATGTTGGCCGGCTTTAATGGTTTGGAAGCGGGAATGGGGTTGGTGGCTGTAGGTTCTTTGGCAGCTATCGCTTATTTGATTGGAGAGACTACTGCATTTATATTATCGATTATTATGCTAGGTACACTTCTTGCTACATTATATTTTAATTGGTTTCCGGCAAAAATATTAGTCGGTGATGTAGGAACATTAACCATTGGGGCGGTTATAGCAAGTGTGGTAATTATAGGGAATTTTGAAATGGCTGGCGGTATTATAATAATACCATATGTTATAGATTTTATTATAAAGGCAAAGAATCGGTTTCCTTATAGTTTCGGGGTTTTTAGGGACGGAAAATTATATTGTCCTGAAGGCGGACCAGTGGGTCTGGGACAGTTGATTATGAAGGCGTGCGGAGGGATTAGTGAGAGGAATCTGGTACTGGTGTTGATGGGGATTGAGGCGGTGTGTGGCGTGATGGCAATATTGCTTTATGTTTAATTAGCGTAGAGCATACAGCGGGTAGGGAAACAGTATAAAGTATCGAGTATCGAGTGAAGAGAAGAAAAGAAAAGAAATACAAGAAATAAAAATAAGATACAAGATAATTCAATTTACCAATCTACCAATTGACCGATTGACCAATTAAAATGCGGGATGCAAGATATAAATATGGTTGCAAGTTGCGAATACAGTGATGAGTAATGAGTAATGAGTGATGAAGAAATAAAATATAAAATCAATCTACCGGTCTACCGGTCAGCCAGTCTTCCAGTCGGGGAAAATACAAGATAATTCAATTGGCCAATCCACCAATTTACCAATTGACCGATTAAAATGCGGGATATAAATATGGTTTTTGGTTATTAGTTTTTGGTTTTTAGTAGAGATTGCTTCAGTCGTTTCACTCCATCGCAATGACAGAAGGGAGAGTGGGAAAGGAATCTATTGTTTGTAATTTAGCGAGAAGTTATTTATATTTTAGATTTATGGTATAATATTTAAGAAAGCAATACAAGTAGTGAATGTATAAATATTGGACTTTAAGAATTATATTTTATCTAAGAAGGTGGAAAAATGATATTGGAAATTATTGTAGAAAAGGATGAATCTGGTTATTATGTGGGGGAAGTACCTGCTTTACCCGGATGTTTTAGTCAAGGCAAAACCATTGAAGAGTTAAAAAGAAATATTGCGGAGGCTATTGAAGGTTGGTTAGAGGTGATGAACAATAAAGCAAAAAAAGATAATGCTCAGGTATTTGAGGTTACCGTATGACTTCCTCAATTAAGCTTTGCTCAGGGGCTGAAACTGTCAAAAAGTTTAGGAGAGCAGGATGGACAGTAGATCGGCAGAAAGGCTCTCATGTAATGATGGTTAAAACTGATTATCAATATACTTTATCAATTCCTTTACAAAGAGAACTTGGTATAGGTATTTTAAAGAAGTTAATTAGGCAGGCTGGTTTGAGTGTAGATGAGTTTAATAAATTATAAATTTATATCATTTAGCGGGTTGAGCCCAACTCCACTTTTATTCCGGAGAGTTCTTTTTGAACCTCGGAGAAGCGGAGAGAATAATATTCACGGTTTTGTTGATTTAGGGTGGTCGCGGGAATGACAGAGTCAAATAGACAGGCGAGACGCCTGTCCTACGATAAATGGGCTTACAATGACATTTATATTTAGAGGATAAAAGTTGACAATACACCATAAATAGTGTATATTTTAAACTAAGGAATAATATATGTACGAAGTAGAATTTTACAAGGATAGAAAAGAAAGATGTTTTACAACTGAGTTTTTAAATGAACTTCAAACAAAGGTTAGAGCAAAAGTCGTAAAATGGATAGAAAAGCTTGAAAAGGAAGGGCCAAATTTACCAAGGCCTTATGCAGATATAATAAGAGGCAAGATTAGAGAACTTAGGGTAAGTTTTGGTTCAAGCGAATATCGTTTTTTATATTTTTTCTTTGATAAGAGAATTATTATCACCCTTGGGTTTTTAAAGAAGACTGATAGGATTCCTGAGGGCGAGATTAAAAGAGCAGAGCAAATAATGCAAGATTTTTTACAAAGAAGCAAAGGAGATTGATGTAATCATGAAAGGTACAGTAAGGCTTAAAGATTATTTAGAAGAAGAATTAAAGGATCCAGAATTTCGCGAAGCGTTTGATGAAGAAGAGGTTTATGCCTCTTTGGCCATTCAAATAGCTAAGATTAGACGAAACAATAAGTTAACTCAAAAGGAATTAGCTAAACGATTACACACTACTCAGCAAACAATATCACGATTAGAGAATATTCGTAACAAAAGTTATTCTCTACAAACATTGATTAAACTTGCTCGTATATTAGATAAACGAGTTAATGTAGAATTTAGAGATGTAGTGAAAAAATAAAGAACAACGGCCGTAGTAATTTAAAATTAGCGGATAGAGAAATAGTATATAGTATTGAGTATCGAGGAAAAACAGTATCGAGTATCCAGTATCGAGTGAAGAAAAGATAAGGAAGGTTGCAGGTTTCGAGTTGCAAGATGCAAGGTGCGAGATATAAAGAAGGTTACAAGTTGCAAGTTAAGAAATAAAATACAAAATCAATCTACCGGTCTACCGGTCGGCCGGTCTTCCGGTCGGGAATAAATACAAATACAAAGAAAAGAGGAAAAAGTGGGACAGTCACCTTTTTAAAATCAAAAAAGTAGCCAGTCCCCATTTTCCAGACGATCGCAATGACAGAAAGACGATAAACGAGTTCACAATGGCATTCAGATAATTATCTATTATTTGCATTTTAGATTTGTGATATAATATAAGTGTTAAAGTAGAAAATATAATAAATCTTCTAATGGAGTGGAAATAGTGGGATAAAATTCAACCAATATTGGGAGGACAAAAGAAATAAAGACATTAGTTTATCAGAAAAAAATTTTAGAGGAAGTTAAAGATTTGCCAGAGGAGCAGATATCCAATCTCCTTAAAATTATTCGTATTTTTAAGAATTCTATTATTCAGCAAAGAAAAGAGGATATAGGTCTAAACAAGGAATTTAGAGAATGGGATAAACTTAGCGACGAGGCATTTGTTAATTTTGAAAGGAAATTATAGTGAAAATAGGTGATGTTTATCTTGTTGAAATTCCTACTGTTGATGGATGTGTATCGTATCTACCCTTTTACTTTCCTGATAGAACCGGATAAATTAAATAATCTTTCGTCATCCTCTGTCGCTTTAGTCTTCCAGTTAAGAGCGATTGATAAAAGACGCTTGAAACATAAAATTGGGAAGTTAGAAAAAAGAATGATACTTCACATGAAACAAATACTGAAGGAAATTATGGAGTTGAATACAAAATAGAGAAATAAAATAGGTCATAAAAGGGGACAGGTAACTTTTTTGTTACAAAAAGTAGCCAGTCCCCTTTTTTTGCTTTAACGGGGTGAGCCCAGCTCTACTTTCATTCCGGAGAGTTCTTTCTGGGCTTCGGAGAAATGCAAGGAATAATACTCCCGGTTTTGTTGATTTAGGGTGGTGATAGTATTCGGTTTATAGTTTTTTAGTTTTTAGTTAGAAAGATAGTATAGTTAGCAAAGTCCTATAAATCAAAATGTTCAGTAATCACTTGGTTTATTTTGTTTATAGTTTCCTTGTCTTCAATCTTTCCTATTTTATTTATTAATCTTTTCTTATCAATGCTTCTAAGCTGTATAATCATTATTTTGGAATTTTCGTGTAAGTCTGCCATGGTCTTTGA
>ASPA01000057.1 GCA_000405605.1 Atribacteria bacterium SCGC AAA255-G05 | reverse complement strand
ATTAGAAATAATCCCAGTTATTCCTCCAGACTTAAGGCCTATGGTGCAATTGGAAGGAGGGCGTTTTGCCACCTCAGATTTGAATGACCTATATAGGAGAGTTATAAATCGGAATAACAGATTAAAAAGATTATTAGAATTAGAGGCACCGGAAATTATTATTAAAAATGAAAAACGGATGTTACAGGAAGCGGTTGATGCTTTGATAGACAACGGCAGGAGAGGGCGAGCAGTGCTTGGTACCGGGAATAGACCCCTTAAATCGTTAAGTGATATGTTAAAAGGCAAGAAAGGTAGATTTAGACAGAACCTTTTAGGTAAAAGAGTGGATTATTCAGGAAGATCGGTAATTGTAGTAGGTCCTAATTTAAAATTTCATCAATGCGGATTACCCAAAAAGATGGCTCTGGAGTTATTCAAGCCATATGTAATGAGAGAATTGGTAGCTAAGGATTTAGCTCACAATATCAAAACTGCCAAAAAAATAGTGGAGAAATGTGAGCCGGAAGTCTGGAGTATATTAAAGGATATTATAAAAGATCGTCCTATTTTACTAAATCGGGCACCGACATTACATCGCTTAGGAGTTCAAGCTTTTAAACCTATTTTAGTGGAAGGAGACGCAATTCAGATTCATCCTTTAGTTTGCGCAGCTTTTAATGCAGATTTTGACGGTGATCAAATGGCAGTTCATGTTCCTCTTTCGCCGGAAGCTCAAGCTGAAGCAGAAATATTAATGCTATCTTCGAATAATATACTCTCTCCATCCAATGGTTTGCCTATAGCCTTACCTAGTCAGGATATAATTTTAGGTTGTTATTATCTAACTATGCGGGAAAGCGGGAAAAAAGGCGAGGGGAATATTTTCGGTAATCCTAATGAGGCAATAAGGGCTTGTGAGGATGGCTTTATAGATTTACATGCTAAAATTAAATACAAAATACATAACTCCTTAAAGAGTACATCAATTGGCAGAATTATTTTTAACGAAATTTTCCCTGACGATATGGATTTTATCAATTTAACCATAACCAAAAAATCCTTAGAAAAAATTATATCTTTTGTTTACCGAAAATATGGAAAAGAAATAACTGTTGATATTTTAGATAAGATTAAAAAATTAGGCTTTAGTTTTGCTACTTCTTCCGGGATTTCTATAGGGATAGCAGATTTAGAAATACCTTCCCAGAAAAATGAGATATTAGAAGTGGCCGAAAAAGAAGTAGATAAAATTCAAGAACAATATAATTATGGATTAATTATGGATGATGAGAGAGAACAAAAAATTGTAAACGCCTGGACCAAAGCTGCTGATGACATAGTTGATGCTATTTTAAAGAATTTAGATAAATTTAATCCTTTATATATTATGGCTGATTCCGGAGCCCGGGGAAGTAAACGACAGATTGGTCAGTTGGCCGGGATGAGGGGTTTGATGGCTGATCCTTCGGGAAAGATTATTGAATTTCCTATTAGATCTAATTTTAGAGACGGTTTGTCAGTATTAGAGTATTTTATTTCTACTCATGGAGCTCGAAAAGGGTTGGCTGACACTGCTCTTAGAACTTCAAAATCAGGATATTTAACCAGAAGATTGGTTGATGTAGCTCAAGATGCAATTATCAGGGAAGAAGACTGTGGTACATCTGACGGAATAATTATCAGAGCCTTTCAAGATGACGGGAATGTAATCGAGACTTTAGAAGAAAGGTTGGCAGGGCGAATAACTCAAGAAGAGGTAATAGTTCCCAAAACCGGTGAAGTATTAGTTGGACTAGGGGAAGAAATTGACGAAAAAAGCGCAAAAAAGATTTCGGAAGCGGGGATAGAAGAAGTTAAGGTTAGGTCAGTTTTAACTTGCAGAGCAGAACATGGTCTATGTGCTAAATGCTATGGCAAAGATTTGGCTATTGGTAAATTAGTAAATATAGGAGAAGCCGTAGGAGTTATTGCAGCTCAATCTATTGGAGAACCAGGGACACAATTAACTTTAAGAACTTTTCATACCGGAGGAGTTAAAATAAGCGGTGAAGATATTACTTTAGGCTTGCCACGGGTAGAACAACTTTTTGAGGTAAGAAAGCCAAAAAAACAAGCAATAATCAGTGAAATAAATGGAACAATAGAGGAAATTATTACTGAGCGCAATTATAAGAAGCAGGTAGTAATTAATCCTGAAACATCAAAACAAAATAAAGATGCTATCGAAGAAAAGAAAAAGATCTATAATATTCCCGTTGATTTAAGACTAATAGTAGAAAAGGGACAAAAGATTAAAGCTGGAGAAAGATTGACTGTTGGGTTTATTGATCCTCATGATATTTTAAAGATTCAGGGAATTAAGGCAGTTCAAGAATATTTATTAAAAGAAATACAAGCAGTATATAGATCACAAGGGGTTAAAATCAGTGACAAACATATCGAAACAATAATTCGTCAGATTGCCCGCTTAAACATGATTTATGTCAGATCATCACGTGACTCTGAGTTACTATCCGGAGAATTAGTGTATGTATCAGATTTTGAGAAGGCCAATAAAAAAGTAGTAGAAGAAAATGAAGAAATTAACAAGAAGAACAGAGAATTATTAGAAAATAAAAAAGCTATCTTTTCGTTGGTAAATGCTAAAACAGGTGAGATAATAGTTGAAGAGGGAAAAGTTATTACTAATAAAGTTATACCTAAAATTGAAAGCAGTGATTTTACTGCATTGATAGTTGAAGATAAAGAAAATAAACAATTTACTATTGTTAAAGGAGAAAATTTCTTTACAGAAAGAATAACTGGCAATATTTTGGTTGGTATGATTAAAAATAATCTTCGAGAAGACAACACTGAAACGGACAATCTAAATGATTCTAAGATAAAATTTAATGAGGTCATTAGCAAAGAAATGGCAGCAAAAATTGCTAATAGTAATATTAGAACAATAAGTTGTGCTAAACCAGATATTTATGAAAAGATAGAAGACAGGATTATTGCTGCAGATATTATTAATCCAGAAGATTCTCAAGTTTTAGTAAGTGCGAACAAGCAACTTACTTCTCCAGAAATAGATAAAATCATAAAAGCTAATGTAGATAGAATAAAAGTGTGGAAAGAAATTAAGGAGATATCCGTAAGAGACGGACTAATCAGATCAATTAAAGATGAAATTATTGGCCGACCTATTGGTGAAGATATTAAAGATCCAGCAAGCGGAAATATTGTCGCGGATAAGGATCAAATAATAAGTAAAAATTTAATTAAAAAAATATTATTGTATAAATTAAGTGAGCTACCATTGGAAGATGGAAGATATTTTTCTTTAGAAGGTAGAACTCTAGAATTTCTTTACGACAATGTAGTAGGTAAAATTGCTGCTTCGGATATTTTGGATCCGGAAACAGGTGAAGTTGTAATTAATGGAGGAAAAAAAATAACCAGGAACCACGCAACGGAAATTTGCAATAGACATTTGGATTTAATAACAGTTAGGGCAAACAATAAGATTGTATGTATTAATATAATTGAAAATGTAGGATTTATTAAAAGGAAGAAGTTTGTAGCAGTAGGAATGCCCATAATCCAAGGTATTACTCAAGCCTCGCTTTCTACTGAAAGTTTTTTGTCTGCTGCATCATTTCAGAGAACTACTCATGTTTTAACCAATGCTTCTATCAAGGGGAAGGTAGATAAGCTTTATGGTTTAAAGGAAAACGTTATTATTGGTAACATAATACCCGCAGGGACAGGTTTAAATAAATACGGAGAAATAGAAGTTGATTACTCACATGAGGAAGAAGAAAAAATTGAAGAAATATTTAAAGAGGCAGAAGGAGAGCAGATAGAAAAGAAGATAGATATATTTAAAGAAGAAGATAAAGATAGTAAAGAGAAAATGTCAGACAGCACCATAGATCAAGAGTTAGAGCTTGATTAGTCTCTAATATAGCGTACAGCGTGTAGCGTTTAGCGTATAGTATCATAAACAGAATGCCGGTTATGTATTTTACTATATTTTAGTTTCGAATTTATTCAAGTTGAAACAGGTCTGACAAATCAAAACCGTACTTATTACCAATCAATATCTGCTGGATAATTGAACGTTTATACCTTAATTAGTTAACTGGTTTGTGCTGATTTATTAACTACCTAACCAAGTAACCAAATAACTATATAACCAGATGTATACGCTCTACGCTAAACGCTCTACGCTAGTTTTCACAGATACGAATATAGTTTTGTGCTTTATTACTAAATACTATTTAATATATACTAATTTATATACTATTTTAACTTGACATCAAATACTGATGCTGTTAGAATATAAAAGTATTTTTATTTATAGGATGTTGATAAATTTAGACAAAGGAAGGTAAGATATGCCTACCATAAACCAATTAGTAAGAAAAGGTAGAAAAAAGGTCTTTAAAAAATCTGGTACACCCTCTTTGCAGGGCAGCCCCTTAAAAAGAGGAGTATGTACCAGAGTTTGGACTATAACTCCCAAGAAACCTAATTCCGCCTTAAGAAAAGTCACTCGAGTAAGATTAACTAATAATATGGAGGTTACTGCGTATATTCCCGGAATAGGGCATAATCTTCAAGAACATTCTATTGTACTCTTAAGGGGTGGAAGGGTAAAAGATTTACCAGGAGTTAGATATCATATTGTCAGAGGAGTTATGGATACCACTGGAGTAGAAAATAGAATGCAAGGGCGTTCAAGATATGGCACTAAAAGACCAAAGAAGACAAGCAAGTAATGAACAAGTCACTAGTCGTTAGCATTAAATACAGGTTTTCAGTTTTCAGTTAATAGTTGCAAGATGCAAGTTAATTTAAATATCCAGTTACTTAATCAATTTAGTTAACTAGTTAGTTGTTTTGATTTTATTTCCTTAACTAAATAACCATACAACCGGTAACCGGATAACTAATTCTTAACGAGATACGATTCACGAGATACGAGATACGAATTTGGATACCGGGTTCTATTTCTTAACGATACACGAAATACTAATTTATAAAGATAGAGGTGGTAAATAATGTCCAGGAGAAGAAGGGCAGTAAAGAGAATAAATACACCAGATTCTGTGTACCATGATAAAAATATAACACTTTTTATAAACAAGCTGATGTATGATGGCAAAAAAAGCAAAGCAGAAGCAATTTTTTATAGTGCTTTAGATATGGCTGCAAAAAAGACAAAAAAGGAGCCCTTGGAAGTATTTAATCAAGCTTTACAGAATGTTATGCCTGTATTAGAAGTGAAATCAAGGAGAGTTGGAGGAGCAAGTTATCA
>ASPA01000056.1 GCA_000405605.1 Atribacteria bacterium SCGC AAA255-G05 | reverse complement strand
ATTAGAAATAATCCCAGTTATTCCTCCAGACTTAAGGCCTATGGTGCAATTGGAAGGAGGGCGTTTTGCCACCTCAGATTTGAATGACCTATATAATATAGGTCATTCAAATCTGAGGTGGCAAAACGCCCTCCTTCCAATTGCACCATAGGCCTTAAGTCTGGAGGAATAACTGGGATTATTTCTAATACCATCCATTCGGGTTTGCAATTAGATTTACGAAATGCCTCAACTATCTGTAATCTTTTAATAATCTTTTTCGTTTTTTGACCACTGGTTTTTTTTAATTCTTCACGAAGTTCCAAAGTTAATTTATCTAAGGGCA
Source organism: Atribacteria bacterium SCGC AAA255-G05 (assembly GCA_000405605.1). GTDB lineage: Bacteria > Atribacterota > Phoenicimicrobiia > Phoenicimicrobiales > Phoenicimicrobiaceae > Sediminicultor. Next base: position 6,588 of record ASPA01000056.1, on the reverse strand, counting down.
CCTCCTTCAATAACTCTTTAATTGCTTCTGCCCCTATCCCGGCTTTAAATTCGGGATCATAATTATCTAGAAGGAGTTTTTCTATTTCTAAAATTATTTCTCCTCTTTTGTAAGAAGTATTACCTGGGTGTATTACTATGTAACAAGACTCTTCAATGTTTTGAGTGGTTAATTTTGCCCGCAAGGATAAGTTTTTTTCTTCTTCTAACCTTTTTAAGTTTGTCTCAGAAATTAAACCAGTAATTTTAGTAATTCGATATTGGGTCTCCTTGTCTTCTACATCTTCTTCTTTAACTTCTTCTTTAATCCCTTCTTCAACCTCTTCTTTTTCTTCTTCGTTTTCAGATCCTTCCTCTTTACTTACAGGAAACAATAATTCCTTTTGATAAAATATTTTACCAAATATTTTCTGTAGATCCTGATCCTCTTCCTCCGAAATTACATCACCTATTTTTCGAGAAAATATTTTTACTTTATTAACATTATAAACCGATTCAGCATTAAATTTTTCATTATACTTTTTATGAATACGATATTCTGCTTCTAGAATTATATCTCCTTTTTCTAAATCTGTTCCACCTTTCTCAATAACTTCGAAGAACTGTTCTCTTCTTCGGTCTGGAGCATAGTATAATATCTTTTCTAAGTTACGAGGAGATATATCCAAAAGTAGGGATAAAGGGCTGGGAATAGCCTTAAAATACCAAACATGGGAAACAGGGGAAGCTAATTTAATATGCCCCATTCTTTCCCTTCTGGTGATAGACTTAGTAACTTCGACTCCACATCTATCACAAATTACACCTTTATATCTTATCCTTTTGTATTTTCCACAACTACATTCCCAATCTTTAACTGGTCCAAATATTCTTTCGCAAAATAAACCATCTTTCTCTGGTCTTAAGGTTCTATAATTTATAGTTTCTGGTTTTTTAACTTCACCATGAGACCATTTTTTTATTTGCTCTGGTGAAGACAATCCGATTTTGAGCGAGTTAAAACTCTTCAAAATTGTCAATATAATTACCCCCTATTAGAGTCGTTAGCATATGATTAGCGTATAGCGTACAGCGTTTAGCGTATAGTTTTAGATTAATAAGATACTTGTCTTAACTAAGTTAAAACTTAAAGCGAAAAGCGAAAAACCATAATTAAAAACTCAAAATTTTTTCTCTCAATTTTTAATTTTAAGTTATAGTTTTGCATTTTACGTTTTTAATTTTTCATTTTATTACTAAATACTAAATACTATTCACTAATTTAGGTTATTTCTTTCATTAAATTTTCATTAATTTCATCTTTTAAATCGATATCTTCTTTAATATCTACTTCTTTATCCTGAGAATCCAAAACTCGTACATCTAAACATAAGCTACGTAATTCTTTAATTAAAACTTTAAATGATTCTGGCATGCCGGGGGCAGGGATAGGTTCGCCCTTAACAATAGCTTCATAAGTTTTAATTCTTCCCAACACATCATCTGATTTTATAGTTAAAAGCTCCTGGAGATTGTAAGCAGCTCCGTATCCTTCTAAAGCCCAGACTTCCATTTCTCCAAATCTTTGACCTCCAAACTGTGCTTTTCCTCCTAAAGGTTGTTGGGTAACCAAAGAGTACGGGCCGGTAGAACGAGCGTGGATTTTATCAGCTACTAAATGAGCTAGTTTTAAGATATAGCTATAACCTACAGTCACTTTTTGGTCAAATGGCCTACCTGTTCTACCATCATAAAGAATTGTTTTGCCATCTTTGGGCAGACCTGCTTCCATTAAAGCTCCTTCAATTTCCTCTTCTTTTGCGCCATTAAAAATAGGAGTTATAACTCTAATACCTAGAGTTTTGGCTACCCAGCCTAAATGTACTTCTAAAACTTGCCCCACATTCATCCTGGAGGGTACTCCTAAAGGGTTCAATACTATTTCTATTGGTGTACCATCTGACATAAAGGGCATATCAGCCTCAGGCAAAATTTTAGCAATAACTCCTTTATTTCCATGTCTCCCCGAAATCTTATCCCCTTCTGAAATCTTTCTTTTTTGGGCAATAAATATTTTTACTAATTGATTTACTCCTGGAGGAAGGTCGTCATTACTTTCCCTGGAAAATACTTTTACGCCTATAACCTTACCTTTTTCACCATGGGGGACTCGGAGAGAAGTATCTCTTATTTCTCGAGCCTTTTCCCCAAAAATTGCTCTTAATAATCTTTCCTCTGGCCCTAAATCAGTTTCGCCCTTAGGGGTTACTTTTCCTACTAAAATATCGCCTGATTCCACCTCTGCCCCAATTCGAACTATTCCTCTTTCATCTAAGTTGGCTAGGCTGCCTTCCCCGATATTAGGGATATCACAAGTTATTTCTTCCGGTCCCAATTTAGTATCCCGTGCTACACACTCTTGTTCAGAAATATGAATAGAAGTGAAAGTATCTTCTCTAACTAATTTTTCACTAATCAAAATAGCGTCCTCAAAATTATAGCCTTCCCAAGGCATGTAAGCTACAAGAATATTCCTACCCAAAGAAAGACACCCTTCAGAAGTTAAGGGACCATCCGCAAGCACATCCCCCTTCTTTATAATCATTCCTTCTTCTATTAAAGGTATCTGATTTATACAAGTTCCCTGATTGGAACGAACGAATTTTTTTAATATATATTCTTTTTCAATATTGTCAGTATTTTTAATAATTATTTTGTCTGCACTTACTTTTTTCACCAAGCCATCATCTTGGGAAACAATGACTGCACATGAGTCGACAGCAACTTTATTTTCCATTCCCGTTCCCACTAAAGGAACTTCGGGTTTTATTAAGGGTACCGACTGTCTCTGCATATTAGTGCCCATTAAAGCTCGGTTCGCATCATCATGCTCTAAAAAGGGTATTAAACTAGCTGAAATACTGGCAATCTGTTTGGGAGATACATCAATAAAATCTATTTCATCTGGCAAACACTCAATAATGTCTCCTCTAAACCGGCAAGGTACATCGTCTTGTGAAATTTTGTTATCTTTACCTATTTTTATATTTATTTGAGCAATTTTATATTTATCTTCATCATCAGCGGAAAGATAAACGATCTCATCAGTTATTTTTCCTTCTATCACCCTAAAATAAGGTGTCTCAATAAATCCTAGTTCATTCACCACTGCATAAATACAAAGAGATCCTATTAATCCAATATTAGGGCCTTCGGGAGTCTCAATGGGACAAATTCTGCCATAATGAGTATGGTGAACATCTCTTACTTCAAAGCCCGCTCTTTCTCTGGTTAAACCTCCTGGGCCTAAGGCAGAGAGCCTTCTTTTATGAGTAATTTCAGATAAAGGATTGGTCTGATCCATAAATTGAGAAAGCTGACTGCTCCCAAAAAACTGTCGAATAGTAGCCAATAATGGCCGTGCGTTTATCAAGGCTTGGGGAGTAATAGCAGAAACATCAGGTTGGATAGTCATCCTCTCCCGAATCACTCTTTCCATCCTGCTTAATCCAATGTAAAATTGATCCTGAAGTAACTCACCAACTGTCTTTATCCTTCTATTCCCTAAATGATCAATGTCGTCTATATATCCAATTTCTCTATATAAATTGACTAAATACCTTAAAGAAGCAACAATATCCTCTCTTGTCAACGAAGGACCCTTTTTTATTTTTACCTTTTCTTTACATTTTTTTATTTTGTATATTAAGGCATCAGATAATTTATCACCGGTACTACAAATTACTTCACCTGTTTTTGGATTAATTATATCCTCAGCAACAATCGCATTTATAATCCCTTCATTAATTCCTTCATTCAGTTTATCAACAATTGGCATTAAAGCTTCATCTTTCTCATTAAAAACAGTTACCGTTTCATTTTCAGAATTCAACACTTTTACCTTTTCAATTCCTGAGTTAATTATTGCAGAAAATGTTTTGTGATTGATTTTTTTTTCTGCCTTTACAATTATTTTATTGTTGTTTGGATCAATAATGTCTTCGGCTACGATTTTACCCAATATCCGATTTTCAAAGTTTAATTTTCTATTTATTTTATATCTTCCGACTTTTGCTAAATCATATCTTTTAGGATCAAAAAGCAATCTATAAATTAATTGACGAGTATTTCTTTCGGTCGGAGGTTCGCTGGGTCTCAATCTTCTAAACATTTCTATCAGGGCTTCTTTTTCATTGGCTGTATTATCTTTTTCTAAAGTTGCTTTTACAACCTCTTCGTAATCAAAAAGCTCCATTATTTCTTCATCCTTTTCATATCCTAACGCTCTTAATAGGGTAGTTGCTGGAATTTTCCTTTTTTTATCAATTCGAACATAAATCATATCGGAAGAATCAAATCCAAATTCTAACCAGGATCCACGATTAGGTATAATTTTAAATTTATACAATGATTTGCTATCTCCGCTGTTTTTTTCTTCATCAAAATAAATACCGGGAGATCTTATCAATTGATTTACTATCACCCTTTCTGCTCCGTTAATAACGAAACCTCCGCTTTCGGTCATAAGCGGTAGCTCACCCATAAAAACATCCTGCTCTTTAATTTCACCTGTCTTCTTACTGATTAAATTTATCTTAACTTCTAAAGGAGCAGAATAAGTTCCGCCTTTTTCCCAACATCCGTAAGCAGAATCTTTACATTCCCCCAGCGAATAACTAATAAAATCTAAAATTAAATTACCTGTAAAGTCTTGAATGGGAAAAACATTTATAAAAACTTCTTGTAACCCTTGGTTTTTTCTTTTATCAGCCGGGACGAACCTTTGTAAAAAATCTTCAAAAGATTTTTTTTGTATATCCAATAAATTGGGGATAGAACATAATTCAGGTATTTTGGAATAATCTTTCACTTGTTTATATTTATTGTGCACCGCAAAACACCAACCTTTATATATTTATTAAAATATTATATTATTCGTTAGTATATAATGAAAAACGAAAAGCACAAAACGAAAAGTCATAGCTCAAAATTTAAAATTTAAATACATTGTTTTATCTATTTAGTTTCTTCTCTCTTATCTCGTATATAAGATAGAAGCCAGAAGGCAAAATCCAGTATTCAGAATTATTTAAAATTATGAGAATATATTCTTTGTTAAGTTGTTTTATATTCTTCTGATTTCTGACTACTGGCTCCTGAATTCTTAAATAATATTTATGCTTTTTCGCTTTTCGGTTTGCGTTTTTAGTTTATTGATTTACCCTATACGCTAAACGCTGTATACTCTGCGCTATATATTTCCGCAAATTACAAGTATATCATTTAGTAATAAAAAATGCAAGATAAAGTCTTATCCAATGCAAGATGAGCCTGAAATTAAGAGTCATGCTGCCAATATTTTATCAAATAATTTATCCCTTTCCAACTGTACTTTTTTAGCCATCTCATTATCTGTATATCTTCTTGCTTTTTTGTCTAACATTTCAAAGGTTATACTTTCTTTTAGATATACCCGGGCATCAGGTATACTCCTTAATTTCTCATAGGGAGTCATATAGTCCTGATATCTGTATTTCTTCTTTATCTTTCCTTTTTTATCCTTTACGGAAATAGGAAAGGCACAGGGACGGTGAAAATTCAAATACTCATTAAAACACTCAAAATAAAACTCATTTATCCCTTTAGCATGTCTCTGTCCTATATGACCATATCCCATCCATTTCCTTAACACCCAGCCGTTTTTCGTTTCCGCAAGAGCATTATCATTGGTATGCCTGGGTCTGCTTTTGGTCAGTTTTATTAATAGATCATTTAACATCTTCACTATTTTTCTATTTATATACTCTGAAGCATTGTCTGCATGAAAATTTATAATCCGGTAAGGATAACTACCTATTATCTTTTGAAAGTAAAGGGATGAGATGTTTATCTGTGATCTTTTCCACTGCTCCCACCACCTCCCATTGAACTACCTCGTCAATTGTATTTACATGATAGACCCCTTTTTCTCCATCTCTATCCCCCTGATGCACATATCCCGGTTTCCCTCCCGGCTCTGGTTTACACCTCTCTCCTATTGTTCTCCCTTTAGTCTTTTTGGTCTCCTGGTAAAAGGTTACACTACGCCGATATAAGACTGTTTTCTTCAGATTGTATATATGAGATACCGAAATTGTAGATATATTCCGGTATTCTTCTTCCCCATAGGTATTCGCCATTCGCTCCAGGGTCTTTTTTAGGGAAGCCCCATTGGGATAATCATGTAATTCTGCTGTCTTGGCAAGTAGTAGAATGTCTTTATTGGTGTATTTCCTCTCAAATTTATTTCTTTTATATTCTTTCACTCTCACTCGCCCGGTTTCCCTGTATTCCCTTATTTGTCTGGTAACTTGGGGCCTGGAATATCCGGTTATTTTCTCTAGGTACTTCTTTATTAAGCCTTTTTCTTTCTTAGATAAGTTTAAATAATCAAACCTTTCCAGTACCTCTTCTATCCATTCATATGCCTCCTTCCGAAATCTCTTTTTAAATTCTATTACATCCGATTCTTGCAAAAACCTCTTTACTTCAACAATACTGCTTAATTGTGAGTCATTCATAGTTATCACCATAATATAGCTATTATGACTCTTACCTTTAGCCTGTCAAA
>ASPA01000055.1 GCA_000405605.1 Atribacteria bacterium SCGC AAA255-G05 | reverse complement strand
AGAAATATTTATAAGCTGATAACCGATTACCTGGAAAACTGGTTAAACGTTGAATTAGTTTAATTGGCGAATTGGTGAATTGGTAGATTGGGGAATTAGAATATGCCACTGCCCAAGAGAAAAGAACAGTTAGAGAAATCTCTTATAAGAGAAATTAACAATATAATATATCGAGAAATAAATGACCCAAGGATAAAATTTGTCACCATAACTAGAGTAAAGGTCTCGTCTGACCTAAAATATGCTGATATTTTTGTGACTATTTTTAATGATAGGAAACAACAAAAAAAAACTTTAGAAGGACTTAAAAATGCAACAAAATTTATAAGAGGCGAATTGGGAAAAGATTTAAAAATAAGATATGTACCGAATATAAAATTCGTAATCGATAAGGACTTAGAACAGCAATACAAATTATTAAAAATAATTACTGAAATTAATGACCAACAGTTAGATTTAAAGAAAGATAGAAATAATGAATAGTTTTGATGAAATTAGCAAAATACTGCAGAAAAACAATAATTTTCTAATCACTTCCCATATAAATTTGGATGGAGATGGAATTGGTTCTGAACTTGCCCTTTATTCCATATTAAAAAAACTAAAGAAGAAACCCATTATATTAAATCAGGGTAAATTGCCAAAAGTATATGATTTTTTACCCGGCGTTAATAAAGTACAATATTTAGAGGGTGATTATATTGACACGAAAAGCATAGATGTGGGGATAGCACTTGATTGTAGTAATGTCAAAAGAATGGGAAAGACGTATGAAATATTTAAAAACATAAAGACCATAATAAACATCGACCACCATACGAGCAACGAAAACTTTGGAGATTTAAATTATGTAGATAGTTCTGTTTCTTCGGTTGGAGAAATTATTTATAAACTGATTAAGTTTATAAATATAGATTTATTAGATGAAGATATCTCTACCTGCTTATTTACCTCCATATTAACTGATACCGGTTCGTTTAGATATTCAAACGTAAGTTCAAAGACATTTAAAATAGCTTCTGATTTAACTTCTTTTGGAATAAAGCCGCATTTAATTGCCGCTAATATTTATAATAGAAATACCTATCCCGGATTAAAATTACTAGGAGAAGCCCTTTCAACTTTAGAAGTGGCAGACTCTAATTATGTTTCATGGCTAACTATTACCCGAAAGATGTTAAATAATACTAAAGCAAATGATGAAGAGATAGAAGGAATAATTGATGTTGCCACAACTTTAGATAATACCGAAGTATCAATCTTATTCAGAGAGACTAAAGATAATAAAATAAAGATTAGTTTTCGCTCTAAAGGTAATTTTGACGTAAATAAATTTGCCGGAAAATTTAATGGTGGCGGCCATCCAAATGCTGCCGGTTGTTTATGTTCGGGAAAGATGTACAAAATTAAAGAAAAAATTCTTTCCGAGTTAATAAATGATATCAGGTATCTTAAGCGTAAAAGTTAGTTAATTGGTTGAGATAATAGAATTCAGGAGTCAGTAGCCAGGAGCCAGAATAAGATAGTATCGAGTATATGGTAAAGAAAATAATATCCAGTAACTAAAATAAAAAAAATATTTTAATAATAGAAAAGATGATTGTAATATAAAATGAATGGTATTTTAAACATATTTAAACCAAAAGGAATTAGTTCACATCAAGTCGTGAAAGAAGTTAGAAATATTTTAAATATTCCTAAGGTGGGACATACGGGAACATTAGATCCTTCTGCTTCCGGTGTCCTATTGATATGTTTAGGACAAGCTACAAAAATAGCTGAATTTTTAGTAGGTATGAAAAAACACTATCAGGGTGAAATGACTTTAGGAATTACCACTGATTCCCAGGATGCAGAAGGCAAGATTATTGGGAAAAAGGAAGTCTGTAGTGATATTGATGAAAAAAGGATTAGGGATATATTCCAAAAATATGAAGGTTCGATTAGTCAGATACCTCCGATGTTTTCAGCAGCCCATTACAAGGGAAAAAGATTGTATCGTCTTGCCAGGAAAGGGATAGAAGTAAAAAGAACTCCCAAGGAAGTAAAAATATATCAATTTAATTTAATAAATTATGACCAAAGGGTAAATCCAATAGTTAAATTCGAAGTTGTTTGTTCAAAAGGCACATACGTTAGAACATTGTGTAACGATATAGGTAATGAATTAGGTTGTGGAGCGCACTTATCAAGCTTAATAAGAAAAAAGGTTGGTAATTTTAGCATTGAAGATTCGATAAATTTAGCTGAATTTAGAGAGGATAAAACTTTAGGGAAGAGATATCTTATTAGCATTGATTCTGCTCTTGAAGGATTAAAGAAAATAACTGTAAAAAATGAAGCAACTAAAACCGTTTTAAACGGTGGGGTTATATCAAGCGGGCAGATTGTTGAAATTCCGGAAGAACTAAAGACAGGAAAAGACAAGTTTATTAAAATTTTTGATGCAAAAGGTAATTTACTGTCTATCGCCACTTCGAGTAAAGAGGATGGGGAAAATATTTTCTTTAAGCCGGTTAAGGTTTTTAAAAATTATTAATTTTGCTAATTCGATGTAGATAATTAATTATGGAAGTTATAAGATATTCAAAAAATATCATATTGCCGAACAAAAAACGATACATTGCTTTAGGTGTCTTTGATGGTGTACATTTAGGGCATCAAAAATTGATTAAACAAACTGTTGATAAGGCTAAAAAGAATGATGGAATAAGCATTGTTGTCACTTTTGACCCTCATCCCGACAAAATAATTAACCCGGAAGGCAATGTTTTTTTGTTAACCACTTTGGAGGAACGAAGAAGCTTAATTAAAGGCTTAAATGTTGATGTTTTTCTTATTATTAAATTTAATAAGATGATGAGTAAACTGTCACCTGAAGATTTTATAAGTAAAATATTAGTCGATAGTTTGCAGGTAAAAGAACTTTTTGTAGGCTTTAATTATAAATTTGGTTTTCAGGGAAAAGGGAATACAGATATTTTAAGAGAATATGGTAAATCTTATAAATTTATAACCAATATATTAAAACCAGTGATTGTAAATAATACCATAATTAGCAGCACTAGAATAAAAGATTATATTGGGTCAGGAGAAATCGAAAAAGCAAAAAAATTATTAGGACACGATATCACGATTTCAGGAAGAGTAATTTCCGGAAGAGGCAGAGGAAGAAAATTATTAAACTTTGCTACAGCTAATATCGAGACATCACCAAATAAGCTTATTCCCGTTAACGGAGTATATTTGGTAGAAATTAAAATTGATAATGGAAAATATTACGGCTTAATGAATATAGGAGTTAACCCAACTTTTAGAGAAACAGAACGCACTATTGAAGTTCACATTATAAACTTCAATAAAAAAATATATAATAAAAAAATAGTCGTTAATATATTGCAAAAAATAAGAGAAGAAAAATACTTTGACCATCCAAGTTTATTAAAGAAACAGATAGAAGATGACATCTTAATCGCCAATAAAATGATTAAAAAAAGAAATTAGTATCGAGTATATAGTAAAGATAAAAAAGAAAGAAAAGAATGACTGAAAAAATAAAAAACTTGACTCGATACTCGATACTATATACTCAATACTGTTCTTAGGTTGAAGGTCTTAGTTGTTTATGATAAAATATCTAAGGTATTATAATAAATTATAAAAAAATAAAAGGAGAGAATAATATGGTTTTTGCTAAAGATGATAAGGAAAAAGTAATAACAAAATATCAGCATCATACTACTGATACTGGTTCATCGGAAGTTCAAATTGCTTTGTTAACTGAAAGAATAAACGATCTTACCGGACATCTAAATATAAATAAAAAGGATTTTCATTCAAAGCAAGGTTTATTGAGGATGGTGGGGAAAAGAAGAAAATTATTAAAGTATCTTAAAGATAATGATATTGCTAAATATCGAAATATTATTGAGTCACTAAATTTAAGAAAATAATTAGTCATTAGTGCACTAGTCGCTAGTGAATAGTCGTTAGTTGTTAGTTTTAAATACAAGACACAAATTCACATTTTCAGTTTAGTATAAAGCTTTTTATTTTTCATTTATTTACTAAATACTAAATACTATTCACTAACGACTAATTATGGCTTACGGAAAAAAAATTACTATAAAAAAAGGAGGAAGATAAATATTTAATGTTAGGAACTAAAGAAATTAAAATTAATTTAAATGGTAAAGTAATAAATATAGAAACCGGTAAAATTGCTAAACAGTCAGCCGGTTCGATTGTAGTTAGTTGTGAGGGAACTATCGTGCTGGTAACAGCAAACAGTACCAAAGAACCACGCGAAGGGATAGACTTTTTCCCTTTAATGGTAGATTACGAGGAAAAATTTTATGCTGCAGGTAAAATACCAGGTGGGTTTTTCAAAAGAGAGGGTAGACCAAGCAAGAATGCCATATTAACCTCACGACTTATTGACCGCCCATTAAGGCCTTTGTTCCCCAAAGAATATAGAAATGATGTCCAGGTTATTGCTACCGTTTTGTCGTATGATCAAAAAAATTTACCGGATGTACTTGCTGTAATAGGAGCTTCTGCGGCTTTATGGATATCGGACATTCCTTTTCTAGGCCCCATAGGAGCCGTCAGGATTGGACTGGTAGAAAAAGAATTCATAGTTAATCCCAGCCCCGAGGAATTAGAAAACTCAGAATTAGACTTAATCATAGCTGGTACAAAAGATTCAATTATAATGATGGAAGGTGGGGCAAAAGAGGTACCCGAAGAAACTGTACTAAAGGCAATTGATATTGCTCAGGAAGCAATTAAAACCATTGTAGAAGGCCAGGAAAAATTAGCCGATATTTTGGGAAAATCTAATATAAAAGAAGAAAAACAATATTCAGAAACAGCAAAATTGGAAGATAATTATCGTACAGAAATTAAAAATCTCTACGGAAAAGAAATTAAAAAATCAATATGTATAAGTGAAAAGAAGGAAAGAGAAAATGCATTAAAAAATATATCTAATCAGATTATTGAAAAACTATCCGCTGAGGGAGACAATTTATCCCTCTTGAAAAATGCCTATGATGAAGTTTACAAAGAGACTGTTCGTGATTTAATAATTCAGGAAAAAATAAGAGTAGACGGAAGAAAATTAGACGAAATACGGCCTATTAGCTGCGAAACCGGGGTGCTTCCTCGAGTTCATGGAAGTGCTTTATTTACCAGAGGTGAAACACAAGCCCTGGTTATCACTACCCTCGGAACCGTAAAAGATAGGCAATTCATAGATACTTTGGAAGACGAATCTTCAGAAAGGTTTTATCTGCATTATAATTTTCCGCCTTTTAGCGTTGGCGAGGTAAGACCAAGAAGAGGCCAATCAAGAAGAGAAATTGGTCATGGTTCATTAGCAGAAATGGCCCTAAAAGCGGTAATTCCCCCGGAAGAAAAATTCCCTTATACTATTCGCATAGTTTCTGAAATTTTAGAGTCAAATGGTTCTTCTTCTATGGCTTCTGTTTGCGGAGGAAGTCTATCCTTGTTTGATGCCGGAGTTGCTATTAAAAATCCGGTAGCCGGAGTTGCCATGGGATTAGTAAAAGAAGGTGAAAATATAGAAATATTAACCGATATTTTAGGCTTAGAAGACCATTATGGTGATATGGACTTTAAAGCTACCGGAACCGACCAGGGTATTACCGCTATTCAAATGGACCTGAAAATTGCGGGCATCTCAAAAGATACAATGCAAGATGTTTTACAGAGGTCAAAAGAGGCAAGATTATTTATCCTTGAAAAAATGAATAAAACAATGTCTAAACCTAAAGAAGAATTATCTGAATATGCGCCAAAAATATTAGTTATAAATGTTGACCCCTCTAAAATTGGCATGGTGATCGGCCCCAGTGGTAAAAATATTAAAAAAATCATAGAAGTAACGGGTGCTTCTGTTGACATTAAAGATGATGGAGAAATATTTATAGCTGCAACAGACGGAAAAACTCTGAAGCAAGCAAAAAAGATGATTGAAGATTTGGTAAGAGAAGCCAAGGTTGGGGAAACATATGAAGGAAGAGTAACCAGGACAACCAATTTTGGAGCTTTTGTCGAAATTTTCCCCGGCAAAGAAGGCCTGGTCCATATCTCTAAATTGTCACATGAACGAATAAGGAGAGTTGAAGATGTAGTTAGAGTCAATGATAATATACTGGTTAAATGTATTGGAATTGATGATCAAGGTAGAGTTGACCTAAGAAAAATGGATAACGATGAAAACAATATTGTAAACAATGATATTGATAAAAAAAATGAAAACTTAGATTAAAATTTATAATCGTAATATAAAAAATAACAGATAAAGAAGTGGATTTGGTGTAGTGGAGAATAATAAAATAGAAATAAAAATAGAAAAAGTAGAAGGATGCGAGGATTTACCTTTGCCTATTTCCGCAAGTAAATTCTCCTCCGGAGCTGATTTGCTATGCGCAGAAGTTGCAGATACTGTATTAAAACCGGGTAAGAGAAAATTAATTTCTACCGGGATCAAAATTATGATTCCTGAAGGTTATGAAGGTCAAATAAGACCTCGAAGCGGTCTATCTCTTAAACATGGTATTACGGTTTTAAATACCCCGGGTACTATTGACTCAGACTATAGAGGTATTGTAAAGGTAATATTAATCAATTTAGGCGAAGAAGATTTTAAGATACAAAGAGGAGACAGAATAGCTCAATTAGTAATTCAAAAAATCTTTTTTCCTAATTTTGAAATTGTAGAGACCCTGGATAAAACCAAAAGAGGAGAAGGTGGCTTCGGACATAGCGGCGTAAAGTACAGTAATGAGTGATGAGTAAAGATAAGTATAGCATAATAGCGTAGAGCCTAGAACTACACACTTTTTTTGAGTCTTTTTTCTCTTTACGCAATACAAAATTTATTCTAATTCCTAGTTTTTTCCTATTATTTCCTTAACCAGGCAACTAATCAACATTGGATGTAGTGATTAATATGTGATAAGTAATCTGTTTTTAGGATTTAGGAAATTTTATCTCATTACTTATCACTCATTGCTATTTACTTTAAACAGGCGGAGGTATTTAATGACCACTGAACTAATCTTTGGTATTGTGGGAGGTCTGGGATTATTTTTATACGGAATGCAGCTGCTTAGTGATGGCTTACAAAAAATTACCGGTGATAAAATACAAAAAATTATGGAGTTGTTAACTAATAAGCCATTGATGGGTGTTGCAACCGGAACTTTATTAACCTCCATTATACAAAGTAGTAGTGCTACCGGTGTTATAACTGTTGGTTTTGTAAATGCAGGTTTGTTAAATTTAAAACAAGCAATAAGTGTGATTGCAGGAGCCAGCATCGGTACCACCATAACTGCTCAAATTGTTTCTTTTCGCTTGGAAAAATATGCTCTTCCCGCAATTGGCATAGGTTTTATCATTAATTTTTTAGCAAAAAAAAGAAGTTATAAATATTTTGGACAAATATTACTCGGCTTTGGCATATTATTTCTGGGTTTATACACCATGTCTAATGCAGTAAGCCCTTTAAGAAGTTACGCTCCTTTTATTAATTTATTAACAGGCATCTCTCATAACTTTTTTTTAGGCATAGTAGTCGCTACAATATTTACTGCGATAATTCAAAGTAGTAGTGCAACTATAGCCATTGTAATTGCCATGTCTTTGCAAGGCATGATTGATTTGGATACAGCAATACCGTTAATGTTAGGAAGTAACATCGGGACTTGCATTACAGTTTTAATTGCAAGTATAGGAAGTTCCATTACCGGAAAAAGGGTGGCACTTTCTCAATTAGTTTTTAAAACATTAGGAGTGTTGTTATTTTCATTATTTATAAGCAAATTTACCTATCTAGCGTCCTTAACCTCAATTAATATCCCAAGACAGATTGCAAATGCTCATACCATGTTTAACCTAATAGATACTATGATATTACTTCCTTTTCTAAATGTTTTTGTCAAACTTATTGTTAAAATATTGCCGGGTGAGGAAATTATATTAAAGAAGGGCCCGATTTATCTGAGTAAAGACATGATAAATACACCGTCTATAGCTTTGAGCCAGGCAACCAAAGAACTAGTTAGAATGGGTGAGATGGTTGAAAACATGTTAAATGATGTAATCATGTCTTTTATTCAAAATGACCTGAATCTCTTGAAAAATGTATATTTAAAAGAAGGGGTGGTAAATACTTTAGAAAAGGAAATTACCAAATATTTGGTCTTGATATCTCAACAGTCTTTAAGTCCTACACAATCAAAAAGACTAACAGATTTGCTGAACATAGTTAATGATATAGAAAGAGTAGGGGATCATGCTGAAAATTTATCTGAACTTGCCGAAGAAAAAATAAATGAAAAGCTGCCTTTTAGTGAAAAAGCTTTAAATGAACTAAAATCTATGTTTTCTAAAGTCCAATTTTCCTTAAATAAAACGATTTTAGCATTAAAAAATAGAGATATAGAGTTAGCTCGAGAGGTAGCTTTAAAAGAAGATGAAATTGATAATATAGAAAAAGGACTTCGTAATAATCATATAAATAGGCTAAACCAAGGCATTTGTTATCCGGAATCCGGTGTTATCTTTTTAGATATAATAAGTAATTTAGAAAGAGTTGGAGACCACGCTAATAACATTAGTTTGATGGTAATCGATGAGCTTTCCCAAAGTTAGAGGAATATATGTCATTAATATTATTAGGTCTCATACAAGGGTTGACTGAATTTTTTCCGGTAAGCAGTTCCGGGCATTTAGTAATAGCAAAATATTTCTTGCAGCTAAAATTGCCGGGTGCGGCATTTGAGGCATTTTTGCATTTTGGAACAATTATCGCCGTAATAGTACTCTTTAGAAAAGATCTTAAAGAATTAGTAATTTCTTTTTTTGACAGTATTTATAAACTATCTCGGGGAGAAAATATATTAAATATTTTTAAAAATAATTCATCATCAAAACTTGCCTGGTTTTTAGTAATCAGTACCATGCCGGCAGCAATTATCGGATATACTTTTAGCTCTTTTTTTGAAATACTTTTTGCTAAGCCTATAATAACTGCCTTTATGTTAATTATTACGGGAGCCTTACTTTGGGTTGGAAATAAAAAATATTCAAAAGGTAATAAAAATATTTCGAAAATTACTTACAAAGATGCTATTATTATAGGGATAGCTCAGGCCCTCGCTATTTTTCCGGGGATATCGAGGTCCGGTTTAACCGTTATCGCCGGATTATCTAGAAACTTAGATCGAGAATTTGCGGCAAAATATTCCTTTATACTATCTGTACCGATCATTTTAGGTGCTTCAATTTTTAAAATTAGAGAGATATCTTCTTTAAATATAAATTTAAATATTATGATATTATCCGGGTTTGTAGCGGCTATATCAAGCTATGGGGCTATGAAAATATTTATAGAATTATTAAAAAAACAAAAAATATACTTTTTTTCATATTATCTTTGGATGGTATCTGGTTTAACAATTTGGATGTCTTTATCGAGAGGATTTTTATAAATTGAAAATTAAGAAAAAGAACACTAAAAATGAAACCATAAGTATAATTCTTATTGCATTTTCCTTGTTATATATTTTCGCTTTTATCTTCACTGACAAAATGGGGATAGTCGGAAAAATAATTGTTCAAACAGCAACTCGCAATATTGGTCTCGGTGCCTATATCTTCCCCGTCTTGTTATTATTCTTGGGAATTTTAATTCTTTTTAATTATAAACCACCCAATCCTTATCATAAACTTTTCGGCATTAGTTTTTTATTTATTATATTTCTTGTATTTATCCATCTTAAATTACTATTACTTGATAATCCCTATCCATTGGCAATGAAAGGAGCCGGTGGGGGTTTATTAGGTTATTATTTTGCCAATTCTTTATATCTTTACTTTGGAATAAAAGGTGCTTATCTTGTTCTGATATCTCTTAGTTTGCTATCCGCCCTATTTATAACTGAAATATCCTATTTTTATATATTTAGCAACCTGGGAAATAAAATAAAGAAAATATTCAATAATATTTATAATATTTTAAAAAATATGGTAACAAAAATATCTAAAATTTCAAGGCACAAAGAGGAACCCGATTATAAAGAATACGAAGAAGATGAAATGCCTAAAAAAATATTTAAGATAAAAAGAACAAGGAAAAAAGAAAAGAAATTAGAAGAAGAGAAAATGTTAGATAGAGATTATAAAGAATCCAATCAGGAACCCAAGGTAGACATATATCAAGTTCCACCCCTGTCACTACTATCTGACTCGTACGCTGAAGATAAGACAGATATCAAATTAAATATTGAGGAAAATGTAAAAACACTCGAAAAAACCTTCACTAATTTTGGAATCGATGCAAAAGTCGTTGGGGTTATCCACGGACCAACTGTTACCCGATATGAAATTCATCCTGCACCGGGGGTTAAAATATCTAAGATAACTAATTTAAGCAATGATATCGCTTTATCGTTTGCGGTAGCCTCAGTCAGAATAGAAGCACCAATACCCGGTAAAAATGCTGTAGGAATCGAAGTCCCTAACCGTAAAAGAATAAATGTTTATTTAAAAGAAATATTACAAAGTAGTGAATTTCAAAATGGAAAATACAAATTACCCATAGCTCTAGGAATAGATATTGGAGGCAAGCCCATAATCTCAGACCTAACAGAACTTCCTCATTTATTAATTGCCGGGGCAACCGGATCAGGGAAAAGCGTATGTATTAATAATATAATATTGAGTATTCTTTATAAACTTAACCCGGAAACAGTAAAATTTATTATGATTGACCCAAAAAGAGTAGAGCTAAATGTTTACAATGGCATTCCACATTTATTAATACCTATTGTAACCGATGCAAGTCAAGCCATTAAAGTATTAAACTGGTCGATATCTGAAATGGAAAAAAGATTTAAAATATTTGCAGAAGTAGGAGTCAGAAATTTAGAAGGATATAATGAATATGTTAGAAATATTAATAATGATACTGAACCCTTACCCTACATTATAATAGTAATCGATGAATTAGCTGATTTAATGCTATCTTCTCCGGTAAAAGCCGAGGAATCATTATGTAGGTTAGCCCAGATGACCAGAGCAACCGGCATTCATTTAATAATAGCTACTCAACGTCCTTCTGTAGATATTATTACCGGTTCGATAAAGGTTAATTTCCCTTCCAGGATTGCCTTTGCAGTTTCTACCCAGGTTGATTCAAGGACTATATTAGATGTTAATGGGGCCGAAAAATTGTTAGGAAATGGTGATATGCTATTTTCACCGGTTGGTGTCTCCAAACCAATTAGGGCTCAAGGAGCT
This sequence comes from Atribacteria bacterium SCGC AAA255-G05, assembly GCA_000405605.1. Lineage (GTDB taxonomy): Bacteria > Atribacterota > Phoenicimicrobiia > Phoenicimicrobiales > Phoenicimicrobiaceae > Sediminicultor. The sequence goes on along the minus strand of ASPA01000055.1, from coordinate 3,751 downwards.
TTTGTAGTAGAAAAAGAAATTAGAAATGTGGTATCCTATTTAATGAAACATTCCCCCTCTCCTGAATATGAGCAGGAAGTGTTAGAATATAAAAAGAGTAAAAGTCTAATGCAGGAAACAGAAGAAGAGGAAGAAGATGAATTATTCAATGATGCTGTTTCTATTATTATCAATAGTAAACAAGCTTCAATATCAATATTGCAGAGGAAGCTTCGAATTGGTTACACCCGCGCAGCTCGATTGATAGATGTAATGGAAAAAAAGAGAATCGTGGGACCATACGATGGTCGAAATCCAAGAAAAATATTAATTTCTAATGAAGAATACTTAAGTAAGTATGATAAGTAAACTAAAAACTTAAAGCGCAAAACGCAAAACCATAGCTCAAAATTTAAAATTAGGAAGACAGAATTCAGGAGCCAGAATGAAAAGACAGAAATGTCATTGTGGAAGAGTCATCTATTTTGTCATTTGAGCAGTTTCCTCTCTGTTATTGCGAGGAAGCGAAGCGACCGAAGCAATAACAGTATAGAAGATTATTTATTGATTTTTAGAATAGCGTAGAGCGTACAGCGGGTAGCACATAAAATAGTTATCTAGTTAGTTGGTTTAAGAAAGAGAATAGAAGCCATGAACCAGAATGAAAAAACAGAAAGTCATTTAAAAGATTAATAGAAAAATAAAAGTAATTAAATCTGTCATTGCGAGGCGAAGCCGTGGCAATCCCTTTTAACAGGAAGCAATATTATGTTTACATGAGGTGAGCGATTTAGTATTATTGTATTTTTTTTTGACTGTATACTCGATACTCAATACAATGTACTGTTTTTCTATGCGCTAAACGCTGTACGCTAGATTTATTCACTGACGACTAATTAGTTTGCAGTGAGGAAACGATATAATTAGAAGAGATGTGGTTTAATTTGACTTGAACGATTTCACTTTTTTTACCGGTAAAATCAGGAATTATTATTTTAATATAATTAGAGGTGATACCGCGGGAATAAATTTTTCCTTCTTTGTCTTTTATCTCGTCCTCGACCAAGATTTCAGCAATCGAATTGAGGAATATTTTTTGAAAATCATAAAATAGTTCTTTAGACAGGTCCTGTAATTTTTTGCTTCTCTCTTTTTTTGTTCTATTATCGATTTTATTGGGCAGTAAAGCTGCTACACATTCTTTACGATTAGAATATTTAAAAACGTGTATTTTTGCAAAGTATATTTCTCTAGCAAAATTGAAAGTTTTGCTGAAACTGTTATCGTCTTCATTGGGAAACCCAACCATAATATCAGTAGTTATGGCTATATCAGGTAAGGTTTTTTTTATCGAAGAGATCTTCTGGTAAAAAACCGAGGTATCGTAAGGACGATTCATAAGATTAAGAATTTTATCGTCACCACTTTGCAAAGGAATATGAAGGTGATGACAAAACTTGGAACAGTTTTTAAAAACATCTAATAATTCAGCATCAATGTCTATTAATTCTATTGAACTTAAACGAATTCTTTTTATTCCCTTAATATTGTTAATCAGAGAAATTAATTTTGCTAAATTTATTTTTCCTTTATCTATATCTCTGCCGTATGTGCCCAAATTAATTCCTGTAAGAACTACTTCTTTAACCCCATTACTACTTAAATTATAAACTTCTTCTAATACATCTTCTACGGATCTACTCCGGGCAGGACCTCTAACATATGGAACTTTACAATAAGTACAGAATCTATTACAGCCATCTTGTATTTTTAGCCAGGCGCGGGTATGCAAATTGCTTGATTTATTTTTAAGAATATTGTCATATTTTTTCAGATATTTTGCAGGTCGTACTCTAATAACCGCATCACGGAAATCTATTTTTTCTAATTGTTGTAAAATATCACCTTTTTCCCCATTCCCAGCTATCAGACTGATCCCTTCTATCTTTTGTAGATCTTCATAATCAGATTGTGCATAACAGCCGGTTACAATTATTTTTGATTTTCTATTTTGGCGGATAGCTTTTCTTATCATCTGTTTCGATTTTCTATCTGCTTCCTGTGTGACAGTACAGGTATTTATTATGTATATGTCGGCATTTTGTTGAAAATCTACTATTTGAAATCCTCTATCTTTTAAAATACTGATAATGCTTTCTGTTTCGTATTGGTTTACTTTACATCCAAGTGTTTTTAGAGCAACTTTAATAATAAATACTCCTTTTACTCGTATTTCGTATATCATATATTGTATTGCGTATTCAGAGAAAACGAAAAGCGCAAAATGCAAAATGATAGCTTAAAACTTAAAATTTTAGGAAAGTTTTTAATTATTACTTTAAATCTGATAATAGAGAGTATATGTTAGATTAATTTACTGAAAGATGCTAAGAAAGTAAATAACAACTAGAAGAATGCTTTTATATGAAACAAAAGAATTAGCAAGTATATTACGTTCAAGAATATTAACTATCAAGGGGAAAATGAGTTTTTTATTTTGAATTATGGTTTTTAGTTTTTCGTTTTAAGCTTTTAGCTTGATAAATGATTTATCCTATGCGCTATACTATATACGACATACGATATACGAAATACTAATTATCGTTTTATCCTAAAGCATTTTTAATTTTTTCAAAAATGCCTTTTTCTCCTAATTTTTCTATATCTTCACCGCTTAATTTTGCATATTCTAATAATAAATTTCTTTGTTCGTCATTTATTCTTTTAGGAATATCTACTTTAACTTTAATATATTGATTTCCTCGCTGTTGAGTTCCAATTTTAAATATTCCTTTTCCTCTAAGCCTAAAGACACTATTTGGCTGAGTGCCAGCAGGAATTTTTAGTTTTGCCTTTTCTTCTAAGGTAGGGACGGTAGTTGTTCCACCCAATGCTGCCTTTACAAAACTAATTGAATGCGTACAACTGATATCAACATCTGTTCGCTTAAATATTTTATGTGGTTTCACATATAAAACAATATAAAGATCTCCGGAGGGTCCTCCTAGTTCTCCAGGTTCACCCATTCCAGTTATTCGTAATCGATGACCGCTATCGACACCAGCAGGTATTTTTACTTTTACTATTCGATTTTTCTTTACTTTCCCAGTACCCCTACAATTAGTACATATATCCTTTATTATTTTTCCTTCACCTGCACACCGAGGGCAGGTTTTTACATTAACAAATTGACCAAACATTGTATTTTGTTTACTTCTAATCTCGCCTGTACCGTGGCAATCAGGGCAGGTCGTTGATGATGTCCCGGGTTTAGCTCTGCTTCCTTTACATATTGGACAAGTTTCCCAACCAGGAACTTCAATTTTAGTTTCTTTACCAAAGGCAGCATCTTCGAAACTTATTTCTAAATTATATCTTAAGTTAGCTCCCCTTTGGGAATGTGTTCCTCTTTCACTTCTTCGAGTTTTCGTCCCAAAAAAAGATTCAAAAATATCACCAAAATCACCGAAATTACTGAAATCAGAAGAACCTCTGCCTTGAAAATCAAATCCTCCCATACCTTCGGCTGAACCAAATTGATCGTATCTTGCTCTCTTTTCCGGATTACCAAGCACTTGGTTGGCTTCGTTGATCTCTTTAAATTTCTTTTCGGCATCACCATCAGATGAATTTCTATCAGGATGATACTTAAGGGCAAGCTTTCTATAAGCCTTTTTTATTTCCTCAGGAGTGGCTTCTTTTTTTACTCCCAAGATTTCATAGTAGTCTTTTTTTGGCAATTAATGTTTCCTCTTTCCTGGTATATCGTATA
>ASPA01000054.1 GCA_000405605.1 Atribacteria bacterium SCGC AAA255-G05 | reverse complement strand
CATCCTTTCCGTATTCACTATATTGTGTAATCCACCTTCTTATAGAGGTGGGAGTCACTCCAATATCTTTTGCTACTTCACCAACCTTCTTTCTACGTTCGGTAACCAGTTTAATAATTTCTTCTTTGTATTCAGGTGTAAATCTTTTCTTTCCCATTAGCTTAACACTTCCTTTCATGTTATTATTATAGCAGACTTTCTATGTGTCCAGCTAATCGGGTACAGGTCAAAGATATACACAAGTAACTAATTTCTAACGAACCGCCGTATACCGAACGGTACGTACGGTGGTGTGAGAGGACGGTAAATGAATTAATCATTTACCTCCTACTTGATTAAATAAGTTTTAAAAAAAAGAGGGTTTTTGAAAGATTTGTCGTATAGTAAATATAGAAAGTTTTAAAATAATTAAGTTTAATGATGATTTATTAAGAGAAAAATAGAGATACCCTTTCAAAATATACCAATATACTATCATAAACGAATCAATTCGATTATTTTAAGTTATCCGGAAAACGTCCTAAGGAGGTATAAAAAATGACCAAACAAAATGATATAAAGAAATGTTTTGTAATCGCCCCAATCGGGGATGAAGGAAGTGAAACGAGACGACGTTCTGACCAAATACTCAAACATGTAATCTCACCTGCAACCGTGGAATGTGGCTATCAGGTCATTAGAGCAGATAAAATTTCTGAACCTGGGATAATTACATCTCAAGTTATCCAACATATCATAGATGATAATCTTGTGATCGCTGATCTCACAGGAAAGAATCCCAATGTATTTTATGAGCTTGCTGTTCGTCATGCTGTCAAAAAACCAGTGGTTCAGATTATTCAATCTGGGGAATCTATCCCTTTTGATGTTGCTCCAACGCGAACGATAAATGTTGATCATAGAGATTTAGACAGCGTAGCCAACTGTCGAGATGAGCTAATCAAACAGATTCAAGCCGTTGAAAAAGACCCGAGTAAAGTTGACTCTCCAATTTCTGTCGCAATTGACCTTCAATCACTCCACCGAAGCGAGAATCCTCTGGAAAAAAGCAATGCTGAAATTATTTCTATGTTGCAGGAACTTCGAACTTCTATTGTTGATCTTAGTGAAGGGTATAGAAGTCTAAAACCCCGTTCTTTATCGTTAGATGATGAATTCCTTATGCTTTTACAACAATGTATGTCAAGCTTGTCAGAAATTTCCGCAGGGCAAAATATAACAAAAGAACAACGCAATAAACTTCATCACCTGATTGGTAAATTGGAGCGAGAGATGTATAGGTATGTGGTTGAAGAGGAGTATGAGAAGAACCCATTTTCTCAGGATAAATATTTGGCACATTATCTTGGAAGGAGCAAATTGAAGTAGATGGCGCGTGCATAGTATAACATAGCATATATGCTATGAGCTAACTCCCCTTACTCTTCGTTACATTACTCCCTTCGGTCGTAACATAGTATATGCTGGAATATTAGGAGGAATGTTTAAATGATGGATGATACATTTAATAAATGGAATAAGTGGATCGATGTGATTCTATCTGAGATTATAAAATTATCCATTGATAGAAATATTTTCTTAGAGGTTCACGATATAATAAATAATAATCCAAAGATACAAAAGCCAAGTTCATTTTATGATTTTTTAGGGAGCGTATATGCTGTATCAGCATTAATGGGAGTTCGAAGGCAAGTAAAAATTGATAAAGATAGTATATCATTCGCAAGGCTTTTGCAGGAAATTTGCGATACCCCAAAAATCCTTTCAAGAACTCGATTTTTTGCGAACTATAAAGGGAGTACAGTTGAGAAAATTGCTAAACTTATGGGGAGTACAGTTGAGAAATTTAATAGTAGAAATTTTGATCCATTTGCAGGTAAAACAGGAGATTATGTTGATTCTAAACTAATCAAATTGGATTTCGAAGAACTTAAATCAAAAGCTAAGAAGTGTGAAAAATATGCAGACCAGAGAGTTGCACATTTTGATAAACGAGCAATAAGTAATATTCCTACATTTACAGACCTTGATAATTGTATAGATTTTTTGGAAAAACTTATGAAGAAATACTATCTCTTATTTCGTGCAAGTCATTTAAATTCTATATTGCCAGTAAGTCAAAATAAATACGATTGGAAAGCAATTTTTAAGGAAGTATGGTTACCTTAGTCGAATTAGAATAAAATAAACCACAAGAAAGGCTTAAATAAAAAATAAATCCATACAAACAATGGCCCTAATCAACCAAAAGGGCAGGGGAGGGAAAAGGACTTACAAACGATTAACAAATAATACAAATTATTACTTTTAATGAAAGGAGCAATATATAAGTTTGAATAAGGAAAAAATTAAAAAGAATATTTGTACAATTAAAGATTGTGGTAGACCAACTCATAAAAAATCAAAATATTGTATTTTTCATGCAAGTGAAAAAGAGAAAACAGAAGAAGATTTCAAGAAAGCATTGAAAGAATACGTTAAAAAAATTGTGGAAGAAAATAAAAATTATAACTTCAGAGATTTTATTTTTATCGGATATACAGAATTTAAAAATACCGTTTTTAAAAGTACCCGCTTTTGGGGTGCAATCTTTCAGGGAGATGTTGACTTTCTAGGGGTAGCTTTTAGTAAAGAAACTATCTTTTTTGAAGCAACCTTCAAAGGAAATGCTAGATTTATAGGTGCAGACTTCCAGGGATATGCTGACTTTAGGAAGGCAACCTTCGAGGGAGATGCTTACTTTGAGGAGGCAACTTTCAAAGGAGACACCGACTTTAGAAAGGCAAAATTCCTGCTATTAAATAACTTTATGGGTGCAACCTTCGAGGGAGATGTTGACTTTGGTAATGTTATTTTTTCTCCTGGAAATAAGTTAAATCTCAAAGTAAAGGGAAGAGGAATTATCTCCTTTAAACATGCTTTCTTAGAAAATATCTTTTTGGATTTAGATTTAAATAATGGAGTATTGATTGACTTTACCGATTCCTTACTAGGGAATACTAAATCTCAAAAAGAACAAATCGAGAATCATATTCTACAAGAAAAGAATAAAGATTTTTCTCAGGCCAAGGAAATTTACTTACTTCTTAAGAATAATTTTCACAGTATTGGAAGATATAATGATGAAAGCTGGGCTTTTAAAAAAGAGAAAGACATGGAAAGATTATCTTATTCCTTTAACTCTTTCATAAGAAATATAGAAAGTGATGAGGAGAATGATGAAGGAAAAATATCTAAAGAAGAAAAATCTAAATTTATTTTATTTTTTAATTGGTTAAGGACAAATAATTTTAGAAAATGGCTATCTTCATGTTTTTTTAATATTATTTATGGATATGGAGAAAGACCACAAAATGTAATATTTACTGCAATTTTTATAATCATTTTCTTTGCTATATTTTTTTCTATCTTAGGAATTAATAGTCTTGAAATAATAGAAATGGAAGGTCCCACAGTACAAGAAATTTTTAATAGTGATTCAGAAATAGTATTTAAAGGTAATTTACTTAGTAAAACTACAAATTTTTTTCTAGATTGTCTGTATTTTAGTGTTATTACTTTCACCACTTTAGGATATGGAGATTTCCGCCCCCTGGAAGGTTATGGAAGGGTATCTGCAGGAACAGAAGCCTTTATCGGTGCTTTAATGATGGCACTTTTTGTATATACATTTGCTCGGAGAACAGGAGGAAGGTAACTATATGATTAAGAGGGGAAAACTAAATAATAAAATTACTCCTAAAGAAATGAGAGATGCGATTCAAAGATCTGGTTATCTTTTAGAACAGAGGATATTACCAATTTTTGAAAGATTTTATTATGTAATAGATTTAAATACTATTTTCCCAGGTCCTGGAACTGGGAAATCAAGAGAAATTGATATAAAAACACTTTGTGTACAAGATATATTCGGTACAAACGATTTTAATAATATTTTGCATATTAATTTATTATGTGAATGTGAAAATAACAAACAACCCACTATATTTTTTATTAGAGATTACCATGATTATGAATATGGATTTTTTTGTGAGGACATTGCCTTATCAGGTATTCCTATAAAATTTTCATATAAAGATTCTTTTATAAGTTTTTCAGATTTTTTAGAACTGAAAAAGTTCCATCATTATGGTAAAGGAGATATATCCACACAATATTGTACTTTTCAAGAAAAAAAAGCGAAAGAAAAATGGGTGGATTGCATTTCATAACGACGAGCAACACAACACTTTTGACTCTTTGGTAAAGGCACTTGACTATGAAATAGAAGATGATTTTAAATCTTATTATTTGCCTGACAAATCAGAAGAAGAGCAGATAGAAATTAAAATTTATTATCCCTTGTTAATTTTACAACAAGATTTATATTCTGCTTTTTTAAAGGGGAAAAATTTTATTTTAAAAAAATCTAAACATATACAGTTTAGAAAGCAATATCATTCAATTTATTCAAAGGAAATAAAAACCTATTGTATTGATGTTATTACTGAAGATTATTTACCAAAGTATTTGAAAATTATAGATAAAGAATCTATACGAATTCAAAATACAATAAAAAAAAGAAAGGAAGAGGTATTTCAATCAATTAAGCAAATAATAAAAAATATAAAAGAAGATAAAAATTTTAAAAATGCTATATCATACAGAGAATGGCTGGAATTTTAAAGACATATCATATATCAATCAAATAAAATAAAAAAACACTTACCAAACCTCTTACCTTAAAAGAGTAGAGGTTTTTTATCTGATCACCAAAAAATAAATCTTCATATTTTGCATATAAGGGGGGTCTTTTAATACCATACGTATAATCATAAGCGACCTCTCAAAATTTCTTCATATACGCAGTTCTGGAGCATTTTCTAAAATCCTTATAACCCCTATTATATAAGGGTTATAGCGTTTTATATGAATTACTATTTATAGAGTAAATATAGCAATATTTATAATAATTATAGTTTTTTTATAGTTTTTGTGGCGGAAAAAGGGGGAATATTGGAATATAGAGGAAGATGAGATTGCCGCGCACCAAAGGCGGTGCTCGCAATGACAGAAAGGAATGACAAAATAGGATGTTCGGAGAATTTTATATTTTTTTTCAATTTTACAACGTCCTATAATATATCTTATGTAAAGTAATATAGATTTTATTATATTTCCTTCATTTTTTCTGTTTTCTTAACTATTATAAGAAGATTTTTACTATGTCAATACTTTCTATCAAAGTTTAGCAGGTCAAATGAAAAGCAGCAACAACATTTTTCTTTTGGTAGAGCCTATTGTATTCATCACAAGCATCTTTTGTTTTTTTAATGATGATTTCAATATTATTTGATTCTAAATATTTAATTAATTCTAAGGGCACTTTCATTAAGCCATAATATCCGGTTCCGATAATTAGTGTTTCAGGTTTATTCTCCAAGATTTTCTTTATGTCTTCAATGCGAAGATTGTGGCTTTCTCTTCGCCACCATTTATCATCGATACTTTTTTTATAAATAATAATATCGGAATTATATTCTTTACTATTAATTATTATTTTTCCAAAATTATATGATTCTATCATTTTATTTTTTCCTGTACTTTACTTAGAAACTATCAATGAAGCATAACCAACCACTTGATCATACATGCCCGTAATATCTCCTGAAGTAGCGTATTTTAGCAGTTCAGCCTTTTTTGCACCTAATATTTCGCATATATTGAGCATTACAGTAATTGGACCAGGACCACACATACTTAAATTTTGTTGATAAATCATATCGTATAGTCTTTTGGAATCAAAATTAAGTATGGCATTTATTGCCTGTTTATCAGCGTTTTCGGCATATTCTTGTGGTTCATAGTGGGTAAAATCTGAGCTGGCAATTATTAAAATGTTTTTATCGGCTACGGAAGAACAAATAGATTCGGCAATTTCGATATCAGTATTAATATCCTGGCGAGTCATGCAAATTGGTACAAATTTAATATTTTTGCCGAAAATATACTGAACAAAAGGTAATTGGACTTCTATAGAATGTTCATACTGATGAGCTTTTGGATCATTTCTAATTATTTTAGAGTTTTTTAATATTTTTTCTGCAATATCTGTATCAATTTCCAATTCCCCTAAAGGTGTTTTCCATTTTCCTTCCACCATAATAGAAACATCTTCCCCGAAGCCGCGATGATTAGGGCCTAATATAATTATGGTGTCTGGTTTACCACCTAAGACAATTTTGTAAAAGCCGTTAGCCGCAACAGGACCTGAATACATATAACCCGCATGTGGGCTAATCAAGCCAACGATTTTCCTTTCCCCCTTAATAATTGTTGAGGGTAGTTTACCTGGTCCTATTTTATGTAAAAAACAATTCTTAATCTGTATATTCAAAGATTTTGTATCAGCTTCGTAAAAACTACCGGCAACGGTAGGTTTTCTAATTTCCGGCTTTTTCATAAGATCCCCTCCTCTACTTCTATATATAAAAAACTTTCATTCATTCAGTATTAGTATCTATCACCTTTAGAATGTCGACTACTTTTTTTCATCTTTCTTATTTTTGGTAATAATATGATAAAAAATATTAATATGATTAATGCTACAAAAGCTACTCTAAAATAAGTTGAATAAAACAAATATTTAGCATAAGATAAATAATATCTTTTTTTGGCTGAAGGATAATTAGGATTTATATTTAATACCTCTTTGTATTCTTCTGATGCTTTTTTAAAAAGAGGTTTATTTTCATCATCTACAGCTAAATTAAATTGGGAATCAATAATTTTTAATTCTATTTTCTGATCATCCGGATGGTCTTTTTGAAGATAGTTATAAGCTTCGATAGCTTCTTCCCATTGTTTGTTTTCATAAAAGGCAATGGCAATTCTTTCGCGAGCATTGATATTTAAAGGATCTGTAGAAATAACCTGTTCATATTCTAATATTGCATTCCCCCAATTCTTTTCTTCGCTATATTTATCGCCCAAATTACTGTGAATAACTATTTGGGATACGCAAAATTTTACAATTCTATTATTTCCGGCATCGGCAACATAAATATAATCCCTTTCATCTATAACAATTCCTTCCGGGTAATTTAAATTAATTCTTTCCGACTCATTACCAAATTCTAACTCAAAATTATTATCTTTATCATATTTTACTACTTTTCCGTTTTTATAATCAGTGATATATATATTATTTTTTGAATCAAGGGCAATATATCTTGTGCCATTAAACTGCCCAAATTCACTTCCGCTCTCACCAAATTTTCTTAAAAATATGCCTTCTTTGCTAAATACCTGTACCTGGTCATGGAAAGTGTCGGCAATATACATATTTCCTTCCTCATCAAAAGCAATCCCTCTTGGGTAATAAAATTCACCGTCTCCCATACCTTCTTTTCCAAATTGTTTGATATACTCGAAAGTAGGAGAAAATATTTGTATTCTGCTATTTCCTGTATCTACAATATAAATATTATCATCTTTATCTATGGCAATACCTCTTGGATCAGAAAATTCACCCGTGCCATTACCTTCTTTCCCGGTCATCTGTAAGGATTTACCTTCCGGTGATATTTTATGGATTCTATTGTTAAATTGTTCTACTATGATTATATTTCCCTGACTATCCAGAGCCAAGCCTACCGGTCCATCAAGTTTTAACGCATCCTCCCCTTCTACTTCCGGAATTACCTTTAGTAATCTTCCATTAGAGTTGAATTTTTGTATACGGTCATTTTCCCAATCAGATACATATAAATTATTATCTTTATCGAGTGTCAGGCAAACCGGATAATTAAATTCACCAGGTCTGTTACCATATTCACCAAAAGTTAGAATAGTAAGATAATTAGTCTCCGCTATGGCGTTAACAGACAAAAAAGTTAATAGTATTGTTAAAATAAATATAAAATATTTTTTCATAATACCACCTTTTTTCTTTTTATAGTTTTATTATATAACCACATTAATTATTTAAGTATTTGTTGTAGATAATTCCTTTATTTTTTTACCTAATAAGCCTAATTCTTCCATTTGGTATACTTTATCTCTTGATTTTGATTTATCTAAATATTGAGGAGCACCATATTTGACAATTATTTTGTGTTTAAATAAAATAGGAAATTTTATACCTCGGGGGTATATCTTATGAGTGCCAATAATTCCCGCTGGCAAGATGGGAACTCCCGTTTTTATGGCAATTTTTATTGTGCCCAATTTTAATTCTTGCAGTTCTCCATTCGATGATCGTGTACCCTCCGGAAATATACCTAATACTTTTTCTTCTCGCAAAATATTTATGGCTTTTTTAAAAGCAAGTATATCAACCTTTTCCCTATCTATCGGAAGTGCATTCATGTTTTTAAGCAGAAAACTAATAAAATTATTTTTAAAAACTTCTTTTTTTGTAAGAAAATATATTTTTCTATTTAATGAAGCAGTTAAAACAGCTGGGTCTAAATAGCTTACATGATTTGAAGCAATAATCAAACCTCCGCTTTGGGGAAGGTTTTCAATTCCTATTATTTCCATTCGCCAAAATATTTTTAGTATTAACCAACAAATAGCCTTTACTACATAATAGAACATAAAATTTATCCTAACTTTACTTATATAATAATTGACCAATTGGCCAATTCCCCAATTAACCAATTAAAAATTCAGGATACAAGCTAATTTAGTTAACCGACTTCTGTCATTCCCGTGGAAACGGGAATCTATCTTTTTTCGTTAGCTTGCGTTTCTGGATTCCCACTTTCGAGGCTGTGTTATAAATAATTATATTTTGCAATGATTTTTTTAAATCTTAAAAAAATTTAAGGGTTTTGAGCTTAATGTAAGAATAATAATTATATTTATTCTGTTTTTAACTCATATTACCTTATTTTACTTGAGATAAGGGGGTATTATCCCCTTAACAGGCATTTAATTCTTTGACTAAAGCTGGTACTCCCAGGAGAGTGATCATACGAACAAGATCAAAACAAGTGCCAATAATAGAGGCCTCAGCTTTTACTCCTTTTAGGCCTCTTAGGAGGAAGGAATCAAACTTTAGATTTTGTTTAATATGTCCGAAGGGAAGTTCAACTTTTTCTTTTCTAAGTTTGTAAATCTCTTGAGAAGAAGGTTCATTATATTGGGCTTCTAACTTTTGTCTTACCTCTTCCTTCAGGAGACGGCTGATGGTTCTTCCGATGGGAGATGTAGTACAGATACCGTAATGAGGACAGGAAAGGCATATTTTCTTATGGTTAATTTTATATACTTTATTATTTTTCTTATTAAGACGATAGGGAGTTAGTTTATGTCCTTGTGGACAGATGTAATAATCATCTTGGTAAGTAAAACGTTCTTTGGCAAATAAAGAAGGTTCTTTCTTGGTGACTTGTCTTTGAGAAGGGACGATGACCTTGATCCCTTGGTTATCTATTTTCTCTAAATCATCGGTTGAGGCATAACCACAATCAGCTACTGCTATCTCACACTTTTTACCCAAGGTATGGTTAGCTTGATTAATCTGGGAAGCAAACTGATTGAAGTCGTTATTCTCACTTACCACATCAACAGATAAGACGAGGCTTTTCTTTTTATCTACTGTACTCTGGAAGTTAAAGCCGGCATAAAAGTTCTTTCCCTTTTTTATGCTGGTACACTCAGGGTCAGTGGTATTAAAGGATTCTTCTTCTTTTAATTCTTGCAGGATACCTTTAATCTTGGACTTTAGGGTCTTTTGGTCTTTTAACTCTTCATCCATGGTGACCAAGGAACCTTGTTCGGCCTCATCTACTGTATCACACTGGGTGAGGATGTAAGAGATGCGCTCATCGATATGTTTTAGAGCTTTTTGGGCTTTTTTCTTGGTCCAGGTTTTATCGATTGAGGCATTGGCTCTTATCTTGGTACCATCAACAAAGAGGGTATTACCTTCGATAAGGTTTAACTTGATACATATTTTGGCACACTGTTTTAAGACATTGGCTAAAGCCTCTTTATTCTTTCTCCGGAATTCGGCGATAGTCTTATGGTCTGGCTTTAACCCGGAGGTAAGCCAGATAAAGGAGAGGTTGTGATGGGTAGCTCTTTCTAGTTTTCGGGAACTGCGGATACCGTAGGAGTATCCGTAGACTAAGAGTTTTAACATAGCCTGAGGATGGTATTCGGAATTACCTACCTTATTAGGATCAAGGGTAATTCCTAAGTCTCTAAAATCAAGTGCTCCTACGAAGGCATCATAGGCACGTACCGGATCATCAGGGGCTATATAGTCTTCCATGCTTTTCGGGAAGAGATTTATTTGGTTACGATTGCCATAACGATAAGCCATAATAAATGTTTCCTTTCTTGGATGATTATTATGCTAATATTATAGCATAAAATCAGTTGAAAGTCTTGCTAAATAAGGGTTTTATTTGTTTTTTATTTATATTTTTCAATTCGTTAATTGTACGCGAACGAGGTAATTGTGACACAGCCTCGGAAGCGGGAATCCAGAACATTTATACCCACATATATGGATTTATTCTCGACCGGTAGACCGGTAAATTAATTATTCTTGTCTTTTTATCTTTTCTTAACTAAATACTAAATACTAACGACTATTTAAAAAAGGAGAACGAAATGTCAGAATTACAAGAACTCATTTTAAAAGCAAAGAAGAAGGATGTGAAGTCCATGGAGGAATTATTCAATCAATTTAAACCCTTACTAAAATCAAGAGCCAGGAAATATTCCAGATACGGCCTGGAATATGAGGACATCTTCCAGCAGGCTTCCCTACTCTTTATCCTGGCAGTCTATGATTACCAGGAAAATGGGAGTGTTCCTTTTGCGGGTTATGTTAAAAAGAGAATCAACTGGGGACTGTGGATGTACTGTCGGAAATATCTTAAACAAAAGATAGAAATCGCATCCGGTCTAAACCCAAAAGAACCCCACCGGTAAGACTCTATGGAAATGTAGGGGTTCGATTCATCGAACCCGTCTTTCCGGGGCGGATGAATCCGCCCCTCCCTTAATTGTCGTTGCGAGCGACTAAAAGGAGCGCGGCAATCTCAATCCTCTCTGTCATTCCCATGAAAATGGGAATCCAGAACATTTATACCCACATATTTGTATTTATTCTCGACTGGAAGACTGGCAGACTGGTAGACTAAAAAAACTTGCATCTTGTATTTATTTTTTGTATTTTCTTTAGCTAAATACTAAATACTAACGACTAAATACTATTTATTAACGACTATTTTCGACTGAAAGGAGAAAATGTATGGATAAATTAGAAAATATTTTACAAAACAATAATTTAGAAGAAGGCTACAATTTTTTAACTAACAAAGAAAAAGACATTATTACTTTATATTACCTGGAGGGATATATAGATAAAGAGATCGCTTCTTATTATAAAGTTACTCGGGAGAATATATATAAACTTCGAAAAAATGGACTCAATAAATTAAAAAAAAATAAAAAAATTTGAAAAATTATTTTCAATAGGTTACTTTTTCACCTCTTTTTTGCATCTATATAAGTAGAGGGTGTTTTTAGCGCAAGCTAAAAACATTTATGAGTAGTGAGTTAAATGTAATATACTGCAAAATTTAAAAATCGATTTACCTTGTATCTTATACCTATATTTTTAATTCTTAATCACTCATTACTTATCACTTATCACGCTCATTGACCAATAGGTCAATGAGCTAAGAAAGGAGGTGAAAAATAAATGGCCGTAGTCGTAACCGTTCCCCGTGATTCAAGCCTACAGTTTAGATTGGTAGTAGGCACCAACCCGGATACCGGAGCACCTATCGTTAACAGCAAGACCTTTGCTAATATTAAATCTGCTGCTTTAGATCAAGATGTCTATGATACAGCTACCGGTTTAGTGGGTCTGCAGAAGTACACTGTAGATGAAATAAGACTGGAAAAAGAATCTCAACTAACGGAATAGTAAACTAGTCGTTAGTTAGGAAAAACAAAAAAGTAAAAATTAAAAATAGCTTAATCAATGAACCTTTCGCGTAGGAAATGTAGGGGTTCGATTCATCGAATCCGTTTCGGGTCGGATAAATCCGACCCCTACCTAATTGGTCAATCGGTGAATCGGTAAATTGGTTAATTAATTTATGCCCGCATATAAGCCCGCAAACTAAAAACTAAAAACTAAAAACGGATTTACCTACTGGTAAATCCTAAGAAGGAGGTGAAAAAATAAATGGCAACCGAATTAGGAGAAGTAACCAGTTATAAGAGACTGTATATGCAGTTTAGAGATAGTGCAGCTAAAACCATAAATCTAACCTTGAATAACCCCAAGAATGTAGATGATGGAGACTATGTGGACTTTGCGGCTCAAGATGTAGCAATCGAAGGAGTGATGGATACCATCATCGCCAAGAACGTCTTCCATAATAACGGTAATGACTTAGTAGCAAAAGTAAATGCCCGGATACTTGACTACAAGTCTACTGATGTTATGGATGTGTAACCAGTCGTTAGTCGTTAGTGAATAGTCGTTAGTAAAGATTTTAGTAGAAATGCCAAAATTTATAAGTTAATGACTCCTTGGTAGAAGGGACAGGATTACCTGTCTATCCAAAGGTAGGGGCTCGATTTATCGAGCTCGGTTATTCCGGGGCGGATTCATCCGCCCCCTACCCTAAAAGTCATTGCGGCAATCTAAACTTGCACCTTGTACCTGTATTTTCAATTGGTCAATTGGTAAATTAACAAACGAGTCTGCCTGTGCGTGTACGCACGCAGACAGGTGAAAGGAGTTTGTTTTATGTTAGAAGCAATCTTAAGTAAATATCTATTAAATGCCTTGTTGTTATCTCTTGTCTCTATCGCTTACAGTTTCCTAAAGAACAAATTAGGAGAAGATAGAGCCGGTACCATAAAAGAAGCTATTTTATCCGCCATGCTCTGGGCAGAAGAGGAGCTGGGGATAGGAAATGGCAATCAGAAATGGGAGATAGCCTGGAAGAAGCTGATCGAGATACTGGCTGATAAGAATATCAGTTTAGGAAAGAGTGAAGAGAAGGCAGTAAAGATGATGATGAAAGCCAATGTGGGGAAGATTAACCAGCAGACCTATGATACCCTGTTGAAGAAAAAATTAATAAAAGATAAAACCATTGTCCAGCAGTCACTCTTGGCTAAATAACCTACCGTAGGACAGGCATTCCCCGTTTTCACGAGGACAAGCCCGCCTGTCTATTTAATTGTAGGGGTTCGATTCATCGAACCCGTCTTTTCGGGGCGGATAAATCCGCCCCCTACCCCTTGCAACTTGTAACTCGCAACTTATCTTTTCGACTGGTAGACCGGCAGACTGGCCGACTGGTAGACCAAATAAACTTGCAACCCGTATTTCTAATTGGTAAATCTTAATTACTCATCACTTATTACTCATTACGCAATTAACCAGCAGGTTAATTGCTAGAAAGGAGGAAATCCCCATTCAAATGCTAAACAGTACCAACAATATAAATATCGCTCCCTATTTCAACTTATCCGAATTTGCCTGTCCCTGTTGTAACCTGGTAATGCTGCATCCCAAACTTCTGGCTAAATTGGTAGAATTAAGAAATATATTGGAAAGACCGGTGTATATTAACTCCGGGTACCGCTGTTTTGAATATAACCAGAAAGTGGGAGGAGTACCAAACAGCTATCACCGTATCGGGCTGGCGGCAGATATTAAAGTAAAAGATATCAATCTGATTGAACTTTTAGAGATATGTGAGAATATAGATTTTAATGGGATCGGATTCTACGAGAAGAAAAACTTCCTCCACTTAGACGTCCGGCCTACCAAACGCACCCGCTGGCGGGAATAACTAGTCGTTAGCGAATAGTGAATAGTCGTTAGTAGGATAGGCGTCTCGCCTGTCTATTTAATTGTAGGGGTTCGATTCATCGAACCCGTCTTTATTCTCCCTAAACTAAAAACCGAAAACTGTTAACTGATAACGGATTTACCTACTGGTAAACCCTAAGAAAGGAGAAAATATTGGATATTCATAATTTATCTGAAATCATCGCCAACCAGGGCTTTCCCATTGCTCTATCGATACTCTTAATCTTTCGTATTGACAAATTGAAAAAGATTATTCTTTTCGGCTCATCGAAAGAAAGAACTAAGGCCAGAGATATAGATGTAGGTGTCCGGGGTGTAGCTCCTGAGTTATTTTTCGATTTTTGTTGGGAGTTATATAGAGATTTATCTAAACCGGTGGATGTTATCGATCTAAGCAGAGATTGTCAATTTAATAGACTTATAGAAAAAGATGGGTTGGTATTATATGGCTAATATAAAAGAGAAAATTTATGCAGAGATGGAAAACATTACAAAAGTTTTGATTGAATTAGAGAAGGTAAAAGATAGACCTAATAAAGAACTTGTGGTTCTTGTGGGCATAGGGGCATATCTTCAAAATATCTATACGGGAATGGAAAACATTTTGAAACAATTGTTATCATACAAGGGCATACCGATACCCGATACAGCAACATGGCACAAGGATTTATTGAATCTGGCTGTTAAACATGATTTTATAACCAAGGAAACAGCAGATAAGATAGGTAGGTATCTATTTTTTCGTCATTTCTTCGCGCATGCTTATGGTTTCCTCTTGGATGAAGCGAAATTAGAGCCTCTGATAAACAATGCCTCTGACCTTTATTCTGAATTTAAAAAAGAAATAGATAATTCTCTCATGAGGATTGAATAGCATAAAAGTCATAAAAAGGATAGGCATAAAAGGGGACTGGTAACTTTTTTGTTACAAAAAGTAGCCTGTCCCCTTTTATTCTTTAACGGGGTGAACCCAGCTCTACTTTCATTCCAGAGAGTTCTTTCTGAACTTCGGAGAAGCGCAGAGAATAATATTCCCGGTTCTGCTGATTTAAGTTAGTAATAGTATTATGTATCTCTTTGGTATTCTCTAAGATCTGACGATAGCCATCTTTTTGGGCAATTACTATCTCCTGCATAAATTTATCAATACGAAAGATTAAGAGTATCGATAGAGCAATGGGAAAGCCCTGGTTGGCGATGATTTCAGATAAATTATGAATATCCAATATTTTCTCCTTTCTTAGGGTTTACCAGTAGGTAAATCCGTTATCAGTTAACAGTTTTCGGTTTTTAGTTTAGGGAGAATAAAGACGGGTTCGATGAATCGAACCCCTACAATTAAATAGACAGGCGAGACGCCTATCCTACTAACGACTATTCACTATTCGCTAACGACTAGTCGTTAGCGAATAGTGAATAGTCGTTAGTAGGATAGGCGTCTCGCCTGTCTATTTAATTGTAGGGGTTCGATTCATCGAACCCGTCTTTA
>ASPA01000053.1 GCA_000405605.1 Atribacteria bacterium SCGC AAA255-G05 | reverse complement strand
TTACTCTTAATGAGTAAGATGATAGAGACTATGCAGATCAATAAAGAGAAGATGGAGAAGAGTATCAAAGATGACTTTTCTACTGCAACAGAACTGGCAGATCGTTTGGTCAAAAAGGGCTTAACTTTTCGGGAAGCGCATAAATTAGTAGGCAAAATTATCCTCTATTGTTTGGAAAACAAGAAATCTTTTGAGGATTTAGTTATATCGGAATTGAAATCATTTCATGGAGATTTTAAAGAAGAGATTTTAGAAGTTTTGAAACCCCAATCTGCTATTGAAGCCAAGGATTCTTACGGTGGAACTTCTTTCCAAAGAGTAAAAGAATCTATCCAGAAAGCAAAACAGATATTAGAAGAAAAATAATGATTAAATTAAGTATGATTATAACCCAATAAGTAAATAAAACATTAATGTAGGGGCACGATGTATCGTGCCCGCAGAAAAAAATTAGGTAATAATACGGAGAGGGCACAATGAATTGTGCCCTCTACAAACACCTACAACCAATTGTCATTCCCTCGAAAGAGGGAACCCAGTATATTTCCACATTTTTCTCTTATCAAGAAGAGCAATTAAAACAAGGCTTACAGAAACTTTCAGAAAAAATATGAAAAAAATTTAAAAAAACTTCCCAAAAAATAAGAATTTTTCAAATAAATATAGTATATTATTATAAATATACTTAATTAATTATTAATTATTTAAAAAGTGTCCTAAGTGTATAAGAGGTATGGGATGAGAGAAATTAAAGCTAATCAAATTAAAAATAAAGTGAAAGAGCTATTCCTTAAGGCTAATTTTTATATAAACCCAGACCTTATGCAACGGCTGAAAAAGGCCTTAGTGGAGGAGAATTCTCCTATAGGTAGATATGTCTTAAAGATGATTATAGAAAATAATAAGATTGCCTCAAGAGAAGAAGTACCTATCTGTCAGGATACCGGACTAGCGGTGGTATTTGTGGAAGTGGGCCAGGAAGTTCATTTAGTAGATGGTGACTTTACCGAAGCCATAAACCAGGGAGTTAAAGAAGCTTACCAGGAAGGATATCTTAGAAAATCAGTAGTTGATGACCCGGTCTTTGAAAGAAAGAACACTAAGACTAATACTCCTGCAATAATCTATACCGATATAGTTCCCGGAGATAAGATAAAATTTATGGTAATGCCCAAAGGATTTGGTAGTGAGAATATGAGCGCAATAGCCATGTTAAAACCAGCTGATGGAGAGAAGGGAATTGTAGATTTTGTGGTAGAAACGGTAAAAAAGGCTGGTCCCAACCCTTGTCCTCCAACTATAATCGGGGTAGGCATCGGAGGTACTATTGATAAAGCTATGGTAATAGCTAAAAAGGCAATTGTTCGTAAAATCAATCAACCTAATAAAAATCCAAAGTTCGCTGCTTTAGAAAAAGAAATTTTAACTAAAATAAATAATTTGGGTATCGGTCCGGCGGGTTTAGGAGGTAATATTACAAGTTTGGCGGTGCACATAGATTACCTGCCTACCCATATAGCTGGTATGCCGGTAGCAGTAAATGTGTGCTGTCATGCTGCCCGGCATGCCGAAGGAATACTATAAAAAAATATAAAATAAGTGGAAAGTGTTTTTTATGAAAAATATTATAAAGATAACTACACCTTTAGATGCGAAAAAAATTGTTAAATTAAAAACCGGGGATTTTGTAAATATTACTGGCAATATTTATGGTGCCAGAGATGCTGCCCATAAAAGGTTTTTCGAATTAATTGAAAAAGGGAAGAGACTTCCCATAGATCTAAAAGGACAAATTATTTTTTATGCCGGTCCAACTCCTACTAAACCGAGGCATTCTTGCGGCTCTGTCGGTCCTACTACTTCCTATCGTATGGATCCTTATACCCCAACATTATTAAATAAAGGCCTAAAAGGGATGATAGGGAAGGGGTTCCGTTCCCCAGAAGTAATTAAAAGTATAAAGAAGAATAAAGCCGTCTATTTTGGAGCAATCGGAGGAACAGCCGCTTTAATTTCAAAAAGTATTAGAAAATCTGAGGTAGTAGCTTATGAAGATTTGGGGGCAGAAGCGGTCTTTAGATTTTATGTGGAAGATTTTCCCGCTATAGTAGTAATAGACACTTATGGTAATAATCTTTATGAAACCGAGCCACCAAAATATATGAAATAATTAAATTATTAAATGGATTTAAAAAGGAGATTGCAAAATGAATATTTATGAAGAGTCCTTAAAGCTGCACGAAGAAAACAGAGGCAAGATTGAGGTAATAAGTAAGACTGAAGTAAAAGACATGCATGATTTAGCTGTCGTCTACACCCCCGGAGTTGCCGAGCCCTGTAGAAAGATTCACCAAGATACCTCTTTAGTTTATAAATATACTAACAAAGGGAATATGGTAGCAGTGGTGACCGACGGAACAGCCGTCTTGGGTTTGGGGGATATTGGTCCGGAGGCCGCTCTTCCGGTGATGGAAGGTAAGGCCGTCCTCTTTAAGCACTTTGCCGGAGTAGATGCTTTTCCTATCTGTCTTGCTACCAAAGATCCGGATAAGATTGTGGAAGCTGTAACTTTAATAGCTCCAAGTTTTGGAGGAATTAATTTAGAAGATATCAGTGCACCCCGTTGTTTTGAAATAGAAGAAAGACTTAAAAAGATACTTGATATTCCGGTATTTCATGATGACCAGCACGGCACTGCCATCGTAGTATTATCCGGTTTAATTAATGCTCTAAAGGTAGTAGGTAAAGATTTAGATAAGGTTAAGGTAGTAGTAAACGGAGCAGGAGCCTCAGCCATAGCAGTATTAAAATTCATTATGTCTGCAGGAGTAAAAAATGCTATCCTTTGTGATAATTTTTACTTTGTTCTCTTCTATTTCCTTTAATATTTGTGTTAACCCCTCAATAATTTTATTTTTTTCTACTTGGGTAATAATTTTACATTTCCCTAACATTTGGACATGAGCAATGCTTCCTAAGAGATCGTATTTTACCAATTTCTTATCAAAAGAAAGGGAGGAGATAAATTTTTCCATCTCCTTGTTTATACTTTTTTTAAATCTTCCACCCCATAACTTATCCATGATCTTCATCTCCACTTTAATCATCCCTCCNACTAAAAGGGGAGGAAATCATAGTTAAATAAAATAAAATCTGTTTCTTAAAAGTCACAACCTGAAACTTATTACTCATTATAACAAGCTAATAATTATAATATTTCTATACTTTATACGCTATTTATTTTTTCTATTTACCGAAGAATATACTTTAGTGGGCAAACCCCAAAGTTCTATAAACCCTTTAGCAAAATCCTGATTAAAAGTATCTCCCTGATCATAAGTAGCCAAGTTAAAATCATATAGAGAATTTTTTGATTTTCTTCCAACAACAATACAACTACTTTTAAATAGTTTAATTTTTACGGTCCCGGTTACTTTATCTTTAATTATTTTTATGAATCCATCCAGAGCTTCTTTTAGGGCAGAAAACCAGAGGCCATAGTAAGTTAATTCAGAATATTTTTGGGAAATTACCTGTTTAAAGTGGAATAATTCTCGAGGATAAACCAAGCCTTCCAAAGACATATATGCCTTTTGTAAAATAGTTGCACCTGGGCATTCATAGATTTCTCGAGACTTAATCCCTACCAATCTATTCTCTACCATATCTACTCGTCCTACCCCATTTTCTCCGCCAATTTTATTTAACCTCAAAATTAAATTTACCAGAGACATCTTCTCTCCATTGATACTTTGCGGTACTCCCTTTTCAAAATATATTTCTAGATAAGTCGGTTTTTCAGGAGCCTTCTCCGGACTTACTGTCCATTCGTATACTCCTTCTTCCGGTGGTTCTATCCAGGGATCTTCTAATACTCCGCATTCAATAGACCTCCCCCATAAATTCTGATCCACGCTGTATGGATTTTTTATGTCTACGGGAACAGGAATATTATAATTTTTAGCGTATTCAATTTCTTCTTCCCGGGTAAACCCCCATTCTCGAGCTGGAGCAATAACCTGCAGGTTTGGATTTAATGCGGAAATAGATACTTCAAATCTTACCTGGTCATTACCCTTACCGGTACAGCCATGAACAATTGCTTCCGCCTGTTCTTTTTCAGCAATCTCAACCATAATTTTGGAGATTAAGGGTCGAGAATAAGCGGTAGCTAAAAGATAAGTTGACTCATAAACCGCACCTGCTTGCAGTCCTGGTAGAACATATTCCTTTGCAAATTCTTCTTTAGCATCAATAACATAAGATTTACTTGCACCAACTTTAAGAGCTTTTTCTTTTATATATTCTAAATTACTATTTTGTCCTACATCAACTGCTACTGCGATGACTTCTTCGCAATAGTTTTCTTGCAGCCATTTGATGGCCACTGAAGTATCCAATCCTCCTGAATAAGCCAATACTACTTTTTTCATTTTTTTCATTTTTCTATACTCCTTTTTATTTTTTATTATTTTCTTTAAAAAGAGAAATTTATATCCTCTAATATGATTATAGATTCCCACTTCCGCGGGAATGGCATTATTATAATTTTTTAAAAATTTTATCTAAAACTTCTATTAGATAATCTATTTCTTCTTCCTTTACAATTAACGGCGGTAAGAAGCGTAAAACATTACCCGCTGTACAATTAATTAATACCCCTTTTTCTAAGCACTTTTTTACTATCTCCGGACCATCTTTTTCTATTTCCAATCCCACCATTAGGCCTATTATTCTTGCTTCTTTAATAAATTTAGGATACTTTTCTTTAAGTTCTTTTAATTTCTTCTTGAAATATTCTCCTTTCTCTTGACATTTGGCTATCAAATTTTCTTCCTGTAAAACCTTTAAATAAGCATTTGCTGCTGCGCAGGCCACTGGATTACCACCAAAAGTAGTTCCGTGATCACCGGGTTTGAAAGAGGAGGCTACTTTCTCTTTAGCAATAAAAGCTCCGATAGGTAATCCTCCTCCTAAGGATTTAGCAAGAGTTAAGATATCCGGCTCTACATTGTAATATTGGTAAGCAAATACTTTTCCGGTTCTTCCTAAGCCACATTGGATTTCATCAAAAATCAATAACATATCCTTTTTGTTGCATAACTCTCTTAATCCTTCTATGAATTCTTTACTGGCAATATTAATTCCACCCTCACCCTGAATCGGTTCTACTATAATTGCTGCTACTTGATCATCAACTGCCGCCTTTACTGATTCAAGGTCATTAAATATCGTCTCCTTAAATTTAGGCAAAAGAGGAAGATAATCTTTCTGATATTTATATTTTCCAGTCGCTGCTAAAGTAGCAATGGTTCTTCCGTGAAAAGAATTTTTCATATAGATTATCTTGTGCTTATCTTTACCTTGATCTTTAAAATATTTAACTGCAATCTTAATAGCCCCTTCATTTACCTCTGCTCCACTATTACCAAAAAATACTTTATCCCCACAAGAAAGCTCCACCAACATCTGAGCTAAAATTATCTGTGGCTCACTGTAGTAAAGATTGGAACAATGGATTAATTTTTCAGCCTGATCCTTAATGGCCTGAACTAATTTAGGATGACTGTATCCCAGGGCATTTACTGCTATACCACCGATAAAATCGTAGTATTGCTTTCCTTCCAGGTCCCATACCTTCATCCCCTCACCTTTGTTTAATACCATAGCCGGTCTATTATAAGTCTGCATTAAATATTCTTTTTCGTTTTCTATTAATTCTTTAGTTTTCATAACCTTTAGTCCTCCTTACTTAATATCTATAATGATTAACTGCACGGATTTTTTAGATTACACAGATTAAGGGATAATTTCTGTTCCTATTCCACTATCGGTAAACAACTCTAACAAAACAGAGTGAGTATGCTTGCCATTTAAGAAATGCACTTTACTTACTCCACCCTCTAAGGCTTGAACAGCAGAATCTACTTTGGGAATCATCCCTTTTTGAATCTTCCCGGATTTAATTAATTCCTTAGCTTGATTAATGGGCAAACTGCTAATTAAGGAAGTTGGGTCTTTAAAATCTTTAAATATTCCATCCACATCAGTTAAATATATGAGTTTATCCGCTTTTAGAGAAATTGCCAATTGTCCGGCAACAGTATCGGCATTGATATTGTATCTTGTTCCTTTATTATCCACACCAACGGTAGCAATCACTGGGATATAATTTTTTTCCAGTAAAATTGTTAATATTTCATTATCAATTTTTTCTACTTCTCCCACCAAACCTAACTCCGGGATTCGGTGTTTCTTAACTGTTAAAAGCTGGGCATCTTCTCCGCTCAGGCCGATACCTTTTACTCCGTTTCCCGGACCTTCGGAAATATAGAGATTAATTTCTGCTACCAAACGAGTATTGATTTTACCAGTTAAAACCATTTCAGTTATCTCCATCGTCTCTTCATCGGTTACTCTTAATCCGTTAAGAAATTGGGGAATTTTATTCCTCTTTTTCATTTCTACAGATATTTCTGGCCCTCCGCCATGAACAATCACCGGTTTCATTCCCACATATTTTAATAAAATAATATCTTTTATAATCTGTTTTTCTAATTCTTTATCCTTCATGGCGCTACCGCCGTATTTTATTACTACAATCTTATTCCAGAATTTTTTAATATATGGGAGAGCTTCTAAAAGAACTTCTCCCCGTTTATCTATTTCTTTTTTCATCATTTATCACACTCCTTTTTTCCAGTTGACCAATTAAATTAGTCGTTAGTGAATAGTCGTTAGTATAAGTTTTTGGTTTTTAGTTTATAGTTTTTAGATTAAAAATCAGTTTTCAATTATCGGATATCTGTCATTTTATTAACTAATTAACCAACTAACTAATAAATATACCTATACGCTAAACAATCCGCACTTTATTTGCTTATTACTCATTACTTATTACTAATCACTGTACTCTAATTTATCACTGTACTCTAACTGTACTTAGTATTTATTTTTACATAATCATAAGTTAAGTCACATCCCCAGGCAGTTGCATTTACTTCTCCCATCTTAAGGTCAATTATAATTTTGATTTCATCAGAAGATTCTAAGTATTCATGTAACTTTTGTCGCGAAAATTCTAAAGGCTGACCATCCTCTACAATCTTTTCTTTTAAATAAAGGTCAACTTTATTTGGCTCTATTTCAGCCCCGGAGTATCCCACTGCCGCCAAAATCCTTCCCCAATTAGGGTCTTCCCCAAAAACTGCTGTCTTTACCAAGGGGGAATTAATTACTGCTTGAGCAACTTTCCTGGCCTCCCCGAAAGATACTGCATTTTGAACTTCTACTTCAATCATCTTGGTCGCTCCCTCTCCGTCCTTGGCAATACACTTGGCTAAATATTTGGCTAAATATTGCAGTGCTTCTAAGAACTTATAATAATCAGCATCTTTTTTATCGATTAATTTATTTCCTGCCAAGCCATTGGCCATCAGTAATACCATATCATTAGTGCTCATATCACCGTCTACGCTAATCATATTGAAGGTTTTTTCTACTACCTGCTTTAGTGCTTCCTGGAGCAATTCTCCTTTAATGGAAATATCGCTGGTAATAAATCCCAACATAGTCGCCATATTAGGATGAATCATCCCTGATCCTTTAGCCATCCCTCCGATTCTTACTTCTTGCCCGTTTAATTTAAAATTAACTGCAATTTCTTTCTTTTTAGTATCAGTAGTTAATATTGCCTCTGCCGCTTTTTCTCCTCCGGCATAATCCAGGCAGGAAATGGCCTTTTCCACTCCAGCCTTTATCTTGTCTAAAGGGAGAAATTCTCCAATCTTACCGGTTGAAGTAACTGCCACATATTCTTTTTTAATCTTTAAACCCTGAGAAACATAATCGGCCATCTCCCAGGCATCTTTCAAGCCTTTCTCCCCGGTACAGGCATTAGCTATCCCACTATTTATCAATACCGCCTGTAATTTCCCTCCCGAAAGAGATAAATTTTTCTCGGTAACCACCAAGGGAGCAGCTTTAAATTTATTAGTAGTAAATGTTCCCCGGGCATCAGCTAATTTTTCCGAATAAATTAAAGCCAAATCTTTTTTATTGAATCTTATTCCACATTTTACTCCAGCTGCTTTTATCCCCTTAGGATAAGTAATTCCTTCTTGAACAACCTGAAAATCTTTTTTATCTAAAACATCCTTCATCATTATTAACTCCTTTCGCCTTGATTTTATACCAATCCACAGGTCTCCGGAAAACCAGACATAATATTCATATTCTGTACCGCCTGCCCTGCTGCTCCTTTAAGCAAATTATCTATCACCGAAATTACCTTAATCTTCCCCACTCTTTCGTCTATAGTAAATCCAATATCACAATAATTCGTTCCTGTTACAAACTTTATTTCAGGTAGATTAGGGGGTTTAAAAATTCGCACAAAAGGTGCTTTCTGATAAAATTTTTGATAAATCTCCAAA
Source organism: Atribacteria bacterium SCGC AAA255-G05 (assembly GCA_000405605.1). Lineage (GTDB taxonomy): Bacteria > Atribacterota > Phoenicimicrobiia > Phoenicimicrobiales > Phoenicimicrobiaceae > Sediminicultor. The sequence continues at coordinate 3,302 of ASPA01000053.1, read as the reverse complement.
ACCTCCTCTTCCTCTTTGGATTCTTTCAAAGCCAAATAACAAGTAGACAAAATTCCTCGATTAATAGGAAGAAGATGGGGAGTAAAAGAGACTTTTATTTCTGTTTCTTGCTGCTTCTGCTTATGGGTATTTTCATTAAAATATATAGAAGACAATTCCTGCTCAATCTCCGGGATATGATTATGCCTGATAATATTATAAGCTTTAAAATTTTCATTACACTCCGCAAAATGAAGACCTAAGGATAATTTCTTCCCCGCTCCACTGGCTCCGGATTTAGAATCAATAATAATCCCCTCCGGTTCTACAAAATGATGTTTTAATAAAGGAGCAATTCCCAATATTATGCTGGTAGGATAACAACCAGGATTAGCTACTAGCAAGGCATCCTTTATTTTATCTAAATAAATCTCTGGAAGACCGTAAACAGCTTCTGATAACAGTCCTTTATTAATCTGATTATGTTCTTTCTCATACCATTCCTTATATACAGCTGGATCCTTTATACGGTAATCCGCACTTAAATCAATTACCTTAACACCTTTTTTTAATAATTCAGGAACCACATCCATAGAGACTGTATGGGGAAGAGCAGTAAATACCAGATTCGAATCTTGAGATACTACATCCAAATTGAAATTTATAAGTTTTTTATCTAATTTATTCAGGAATTCAGGAAATATTTCTACTATGTTTTTTCCCGCATAACTAGAAGAAATCAGATGAATCAATTCTACCCCTTGATGATTCATTAATATTTTCACTAACTCCTTCCCTGCATATCCGGTTGCTCCAATTACACTTACTTTTATTTTTTTCATATTCTATTTACCCCACTTGTTTAGAAAATAAAAAAATCTCGTCCCTTATGATAATTTTTTTGGTCAATTACCATAAGGGACGAGATTAATGAAATTTCCCGTGGTGCCACCCAAGTTAAATAAATAATAATCTCCCTCTTAAAACAAAAAATCCCGTCCCCTGATAATCTTCATTATCAAAAAAGGACGAGATGAAATCTCGCGGTACCACCTGGGATTGGATAAATTATTTACCCCACTCATTAGAAGTTTTTAAAGGTAACCAACCTATTATTATTGAGGTTCTCTTTTCAGTCATCTTTTTTAAGATACTTTCACCAAATGCATCTTTCTCTTTATAATTTAAAAAATGGCTTACTTCCCTCGTTAAATTATTCTTTTTTGTATATTTGAAAAATATAATACCTTAAAATTTCACTCTTGTCAAATTTTTTTCCAAATATTTTTTTTTAAATTCTAATCTCTTTAAATTAATGCCCCTTTCAAAGCTCACGGCTCCCTGGCTTGACTACGGGAATCCCTTTTTTGCATAGAGGACATTCCTCGGGAAGATAGGTCTTTATGTCTACAGTCAGGAGTTTTTCAGTCTTTACTCCAAAATCTACTTCTCCTCCACTCCTATCAATTAATACACCTACTCCTACAACTTTTCCCTGTCTTGATTTTACAATATCTATTACTTCTCTTACTGAACTTCCGGTGGTAGTAACATCTTCTACTACCAAAACTTTTTCTCCTTCTTTTATCTCAAAACTACGTCGCAAGGTCATCTTCCCATTTTCTCTTTCAGTAAAAATTGCTCTCACCCAGGGCCCTAATACTCGCGCCATTACATGAGATATAATAATACCTCCGATGGCCGGTCCCACGATTACATCAATGTCATCCCCTCTAAATTTCTTCCCCAGTTCGCTGCAAAGATTATGCATAAATTCGGGATGTTGCATAATTTGGGCACATTGAATATAGATATCGCTATGCACTCCCGAAGTTAATTTAAAATGCCCTTTCTGGATAGCACCTGCTTGTTCAAATTTTTTCATTACCTCTTCTGTTTTGATAATCATATTTTAATTTTCCTCCATTTCTTTTAATATTTTTTTTGCAGCCTCTACCGGATTAGCGGCATTTCTTATCGGCCTTCCTATTACTAAAAAATCAGCTCCTAATTTTATGGCTTCCCGGGGAGTCATTACTCTTTTCTGATCATCGAAAGATTTACCTGCAGGACGTATCCCGGGAGTTAAAATTACAAAATCTTCTCCACAAGCCTTCCTTATTTCCTTAATCTCCCAGGAAGAAGCTACTACTCCATCAAGACCGGCAACTTTAGCCAATTTAGCCAGATGGACCACCTGTTCTTCTAATCTTTTTTTTATACCTATCTCTTTTTCTAAAATTTCCTGATTGATACTGGTAAGTAAAGTTACTCCTAAAATTAAGGGTTTTCTGATACCTAAAGCCGAACTAATTTTTTTACTCGCTTCAACGGCTGATTTCATCATTTCATATCCTCCGGAGGTGTGGACATTAAAAATAAAAACTCCTAATTTAATTGCTACTTCTGCTGCCCGAGCAACAGTATTAGGTATATCGTGAAATTTTAAATCTAAAAAAACCTTACCTCCTCTCTCATTCACCATATTAACCACCTTAGCCCCTTCAGCAGTAAATAGTTGGCTTCCAATTTTAAAGACCCCTACATAATCACTTAATTTACCCACCAATTCATCTGCTTTTTTAAAATCATCTACATCTAGAGCCAGGACCAATCTCTCTCTCGCCGTTAATTCCATCTTTTCTCCCCCTGTTTTTATTATATTTTCATACTTCCTACTAATTCATTGACATCTTTCATATTATTTTCTATGAGATATTTTTCTATACCTTCTATCACTTCAATAGTAATCCCGGTATTTACAAAATTCGCCGTTCCTATCTCTATTGCCCGGGCTCCGGCAATGATAAATTCCAGGGCATCCTCAACTTTTATTATTCCCCCCATCCCGATTATCGGGATGTTTACTGTCTGAAATACCTGCCAGACCAACCAAAGGGCTACCGGTTTTATCGCCGGACCAGACAGGCCGCCACTGATATTAGCCAATTTAGGCTTGCGAGAATCAATATCTATTGCCATGCCTACTAAAGTATTTATTAGAGATAAAGCATCTGCGCCTGCTTCTTCAGCAGCTTGTGCCATTGTTTTGATATCTGTAACATTAGGCGTTAATTTTACAATAAGAGGAAGCCGGGTAGTTTTCCGAATATTATTTACTATTTTATAAGTTGCTTTAACATCTGTTCCCCAGGCCATACCTCCTTTTTTAACATTTGGACAAGAAATGTTAATCTCCAGACCAGCAACTCCCATCTCCCTGGACACTTCTCCCAGCCTTCCGGCTAATTTTATGTACTCTTCTATAGTATCTCCGGAAATATTTATAATCACCGGGGTATTGAATTTTTGTAAATATGGTA
>ASPA01000052.1 GCA_000405605.1 Atribacteria bacterium SCGC AAA255-G05 | reverse complement strand
AAAATTAGGAAGACAGAATTCAGGAGCCAGAATGAAAAGACAGAAATGTCATTGTGGAAGAGTCATCTATTTTGTCATTTGAGCAGTTTCCTCTCTGTTATTGCGAGGAAGCGAAGCGACCGAAGCAATAACAGTATAGAAGATTATTTATTGATTTTTAGAATAGCGTAGAGCGTACAGCGGGTAGCACATAAAATAGTTATCTAGTTAGTTGGTTACCTGGTTAAGGAAATAAAAGCTAAATTTTTATCGCGTATCGTATGAAGAGAATAGTGCTATTTTATTTTTTCTCAATTGGCAAATCGGTGAATTAATTTATTGGCAAATTGGTCAATTATCATAATGTTTTTAAAGAATTTGTTTTTTATGAAAAAATATTTATTATTTTTTCATTTTTAAGCAGGAAAAAGATAATCGGTGTCGTATTAATATATTAAGGAACATAAAATAACTAACTATCTTGATACTTATGGTAGAAATCTATTTTTAAGGGGGTGATAGATGAATTATTTTTCTGACTGCATGAGCCCTTTTAAATAAAATATTTAATAGGGCAAAATTTACACTGGAATTTTAAGTATTTTAAAAAATTGAAAGGAGATATCAGAAATGAAAAAGAATCTATTAGTAGTAACCGCTTTAGTAATAATCCTAAGTTTATGTTTTTCTTCTACAGTTTTTTCTGCAGAACCACTTAAAGTTGGCTTGGTGTTTGATATTGGTGGAAAAGGAGATAAATCATTTAATGATTCAGCTTCCCGGGGCTTAGCATGGGCAGCAGCTGATTTTGGAATTAAACGTATCGAATTGGAACCAGGGGTAGATGCCGATAGGGAAGTAAATCTTAGAAACCTGGCAATGATAGGTTATGATATGGTAATCGGAATAGGATTTGCATTCGCTGACGCTATCTCTACTGTATCTGCTGAGTTTCCTGACACTAAGTTTGCAATTGTAGACCAGGCTGGCCTTGATAGGCCCAATGTAATGTCTTTGGTGTTTAAGGAACCTCACGGTTCTTTCCTGGTGGGTATGATTGCCGCTATGAAAGCACAGCAAGATGGGAAAGATACGGTCGGATTTGTAGGAGGAATGGCTATAGAGCTGATTAAGGGATTTGAAGCAGGATACATAGCCGGAGTTCATTATGTCAATCCTGATTGTAAAGTAATCTCTTCTTATGTAGGAGATACATTCCAAGCTTTTATCGACCCGGTAAAAGGGAAAGAGTTAGCTTTGTCACAATACGATAACGGGGCATGGGTTATTTTTCATGCTGCAGGTTTATCTGGAACCGGAGTATTTACAGCAGCTAAAGAAAAAAAGAGATATGTTATCGGCGTAGATTCAAACCAGAATTATTTGGGATACATAAAAGAAACCGGGGAAAATTTCGGCTTAACCAGTATGTTAAAACAAGTTGACGTTTCAGTATATCTTGCCATAAAAGCAGCAGTTGAGGGAACTTTCAAAGGCGGTAATGAGGTATTTGGTTTAGATAGTAGCGTTACCATTGGTGGTGTAACTTACTCCGGAGTTGGTTATGCTCTTGATGAGTACAATAAAGATCTTGTAACTCCAGAAATGATTGCCAAGGTTGAAGAAGCAAAAGCTAAAATTGTAAGCGGAGAAATTGTTGTCCCCACCGAAGTAGCTGAATAGCATGTTCAAATAAATATATTGGAGGTATCCATAATTGCATGGAAACCTCCAATATATTAAAATTAAGTAAATTACCGAAGGGAGGATTGATTAATTGCCTGAGATTGCTTTAGAGATGAAAGATATCACCAAACGATTCCCTCTTGTAGTGGCCAACGATAAAGTGAATTTTACGGTATACAAAGGAGAGATACATGCTTTGGTCGGTGAAAATGGAGCCGGTAAATCAACCCTGATGAGCATCTTGTACGGTTTATATCTGGCTAATTCCGGTCATATTTTTATCAATGGAAAGAAAGTTAATATTGCCAATCCGAAGGTTGCCATCAATTTAAAAATTGGTATGGTTCATCAACATTTTATGTTAGTCCCACCTTTAACGGTTGCAGAAAACATTATCCTGGGCATGGAACCCATAAAAAATAATATTTTCATAGATATGGAAGATGCAACTAAAAGAGTTGAAGAATTATCTAAAAGTATGGGCTTTAAAATCGATCCCAAAGCAAAAATAGAAAATATTTCTGTTGGAGTCCAGCAGAGAGTAGAAATTATAAAAGTCCTTTATCGGGGAGCAGAAATCTTGGTGATGGACGAACCTACGGCAGTATTAACCCCTCAGGAAGTTGAAGAGTTATTCGAAATACTTAAATCGTTAAAGAAACAAGGCAAGACTATTATTTTTATCACCCATAAGTTGAATGAAGTAAAAGACCTTTCTGACCGGGTTACCGTAATGAGAAAAGGTAAAGTGGTAGGAGTAAAGAATACCAAAGATACTAACCAGGAAGAAATCGCTAGTATGATGGTAGGCAGAAAAGTTATTTTTGATATTGAAAAAAAACCTCTTAATCTTGGAAAAACAGCTTTTAAAGTAGATAAATTAGAAGCCCTTAATAACAAAGGATTACCTGCGGTAAAGAATATTTCTTTTGAAATAAAGGAAGGAGAGATATTGGGATTTGCCGGTGTAGAAGGAAATGGACAGACTGAGTTAGTAGAAGTGATTACCGGACTTCGTTCAGCATCAAGTGGTAAGATATTTTTATACGATAGTGACATTACTAATTATTCTCCCCGTAATATTAGAGAAGATAAGATTGCTCATATCCCTGAAGATAGGAGACAACGCGGAATTATTTCAGAATATACCCTTGCCGAAAATTTAATTTTAGGAAGCCATTATCGGCCACCTTATAATAAAGGGTTAAGCTTAAATTTTACTGAGATTAATCATCATGCAGAAAATTTAATTAAAAATTATGATATACGCCCATCCGATAAAGATAATTTATTAAAATCTTTATCTGGTGGAAATCAGCAGAAAGTTATTGTCGCCCGTGAATTATACGGAGAACCAAAGCTTTTAATTGCCGCTCAGCCAACTCGGGGATTGGATGTAGGGTCTATCGAATTTGTACATCAACAAATATTAAATGAAAGAGATAAAGGTAAGATAATCTTACTCATCTCGGCTGATTTAGAAGAAATTTTCTCTTTATCTGATCGCATTGCGGTTATATACGAAGGCAAAATAGTAGATGTTTTAGATCCGAAGAAAACAGACGAAAAGGAAATAGGTTTATTAATGACCGGTTCTACTACAAATAATAAGTTGTCAAAGGTCAAGTAGCTTATGGAGGAATATAAATTTGAAAAGTATTAAAAAATTTGACTATTATACCATTTTAGAAAAAATTACTCCTTTAATCGCCGTCATAATTGCTCTTCTGGTTGGTGCAGTTGTTATTATATTAATTGGTGAAAATCCAATTTTTGTTTATAAAACATTATTTAGTTTTGCTATTGGTAACAGAGATGGATGGGGTAATGTATTATTCAGGGCAACTCCTTTAATTTTTACCGGACTGACAGTCGCTTTTGCTTTCCGATGTGGACTATTTAATATAGGTGGAGAAGGGCAAATGTATATAGGAACTTTTCTTGCTACCTGGGTGGGATTTACTTTTACCAGCCTACCGGCTATTATACTTATCCCCTTATGTATACTGACTGCAGCTGCCGGTGGCGCTTTATGGGCAGCTATTCCCGGAATACTCAAGGCTAAAACAGGAGTACACGAAGTTATTGTTACTATTATGATGAACTGGATAGCGTCTTCCTTAACTTTCTTTCTTGTTTTAAAATTTAAAGCAACGGCAACCGAGGCGATGGAAGCAGTTGGGGCAAAGCAGATGATTCCACATACTATTGAAATTGCTGAAGCAGCTCGCCTTCCTCGGCTTTATCCTATTTTTAATTTTTTAAATATAGATTTTCCTGCTTATAACCAAGTCAATGTATCTTTTTTTATCGCCATAGGTGTAGCCGTATTGGCTTACTATATATTATGGAAAACAAATTTAGGCTACGAGATAAGGGCAGTCGGCTATAGCCCTTTGGCTGCTGAATATGGAGGAATCAGTGTGGGGAAAAATATTATATTAGCTATGATGATAAGCGGTGCTTTTGCCGGGTTAGTAGGGACTAATGAGGTGATGGGTTTTAAATATCGCTGGAGACAAGACCTTTTTACAGGATTGGGATTTAACGGAATTGCTGTGGCACTTTTAGGCAAGAATCACCCCCTTGGGGTAGTCTTAGCTGCTATTTTATTCGCTATTTTAAATTACGGAGGAGCTATAGTCAATATTTTTACAGAAGGCAGAATACCTCGGGAGCTTATTATGGTACTACAAGCCGTTATAGTAATATTTGTGGTAATCAGCGACGAAGTAGTGAAGAGATTAATTCGCCAAAGGAGGAAAACAGTATAATGTTTGGTGATATTTTTAATGCCCAGTTTTTTTCTTCATCTATCAGAGTAGCTATACCTTTAGCCTTGGCTGGTTTGGGAGGCGTATTTTCAGAAAAGTCCGGAGTGATAAACATCGGGTTAGAGGGTATGATATTAACCGGAGCTTTTACAGCAATTGCAGCGACTAACTTTAGCGGAAATCCCTGGGTGGGAGTCTTGGCTGCAATTATGGTAGGTATGTTATTAGGATTGATACATGCCGTTACATGTATTACCTTTAAGGCAAATCAGATAGTAAGTGGCGTAGCAATTAATTTATTTGCCAGTGGAATTACTGTATTTTTTAGTTGGCTTTTATTTGGCGAAACCCAAATTATGGCTAAAAGCAGTTTACCAATTTGGGGCTTGCCTCTTCCAAATATAGGAGAAGGCTCAGTATTTGTTAGAAATCTTATTGTAATGTTTGCTAATTATTCTCCCTTGGTATACTTAACTATTATAATTTTTGTCTTGTCACATATCATTTTATTTAAAACACCTTTTGGGTTAAGATTAAGGTCAGTGGGCGAATATCCTCAAGCCGCTGATACCATGGGAGTAAATATTGTTAAAATGCGATATATAGCGGTAATGACCTCCGGAGCTCTTGCCGGATTAGCCGGATCTTTTTTATCTTTGGAACAAGCTCATTTTTTTGTTAAGGAAATGAGCGGGGGCAGAGGATTTATTGCTTTGGCAGCCATGATATTTGGTAAATGGACTCCTTTTGGTACAGCAGGAGCCGCACTACTTTTTGGAGTTGGTGAAGCTTTAGCTATGAGATTACAAGGCGTTCTTGCTATTCCAGTACAATTTATCAATATGGTTCCCTACTTATTGGCAATTTTCGTATTAGTAAGCGCCATCGGAAGAGCCACCCCTCCGGCAGCAGATGGAATTCCTTACGAAAAAGAAATTGGGTAGAGAATAAAAAATATTAAGAATAACTCGACCAAAAATTATTTTAGGTATATAATATAAATAATAATTTAATTTCCAAAAAAGGAGAAGAATTTAATCAAATGAAAGATATTGGAAATTTCTTAAGAGAGAGAAGAGAAACAAAGGGAATTTCTTTAATTGAAGTAGAAAAGGATTTAAAGATACGTAAAAAATATTTGCAAGCACTTGAAGAAGGCAATATTGATTTAATTCCCGGCAAAACTTATATTATTGGATATTTGAAAAATTATAGTAAATATCTAGATATAGATGAAGAAAATATTAATCAAATAATTCAAACCTATAATAATTTGGAAAAGCAAAAATCTGTTATAAAAGAAACCAAAAAGGAAAAGATCTACCTTAAAACGAAAGATAGATCTATGTTTGATAAAAAAAGGTTTTTCCTTCCTGTTAAGTATGTTTACTTATCTGGCTTTCTCATTATAATCGTTATTGGATTGCTTTTATTAGGCCGTTCTCTTAAAGAGGCTCAGAATTTCCCGGTTCCTTCGCCTGAAATCGCAAGCGAAACTGACATAAATATTGAGGAAAAAGAAGACGATATAAGCACTTTAGCTGAAGAACTTATTCAATCGGAAGCGGAAGCTATTATCGCAGAATCTTCGACGCAGGATAGTGTTTTAGCTGAAAAATTACCTATTCTAAAACTGATAGCAAGTAACAAAACTTGGGTAAAAATTCTTTCCGAAGATAAAATAATATTTGAAGGAATATTATTCGAAGGAGAAGAATTTTTTTGGGAAACCGACCAAAGCTTAGAAATTATTACTGAATATCCGACTAAAATTGAAACATATTATGATGATGAATCGATTGAAATTAGCAAAGGAACTATTAATAATTATCTTTTAAAATATAATTTTATACCTGCACAGAATATTTAATATTTTTAGGTATAAACCTGCTAAGCGGGTTACTCTCAGGCAGGATATGAAAACTTAACACAAAAAGAAGAATTAGGGATATATTAAACCAGTGGAAAAAATATCTTCACCAAAACCAGCCAAACTTATAATAAGTATGTTCACCTCAGATAAAAATCTATTTAAATTGTATAAAGAAAAATTAATAAAAAGGTTCGGAGAAGTTGATATCGAGAGCAATGCCCAGCCTTTTAATTTTACCGATTATTATGAAGAAGAATTTGGTAAAAATTTAGTGCAAAAGCTATTTTGCTTTTCCACTCTGATTAGGCAAGATGGGCTTGCTAAAATTAAAATAATAACCAATGATTTGGAAGGTAATTTTTGTAAAGAAAATATCAAAAAAAATATACCCTGCCATAAACGAAAGATAAATCTTGATCCGGGGTATATTACCCTGGATAAATATATTCTGGCCAGTACTAAAAATGGACCATCCAGAATTTACCTTAATCATGGGATATATGCTGAAATCACTCTTAGATTTATAAATAAATCATTTGTTACTTGTGAGTACACCTATCCCAATTATAAAACCAATGAATATATAATTTTTTTAAATTCAGTTAGGCAGAAATACAAATTACAACTAAGAAATAAATTAGTCGTTAGTAAAAGAAAACACGGCACGCCGTGCCTCTATTAAAACAGGGATTACGAAAAGGAAATCCCCATACAATGAACTTAAATATAAATAGAATAATAGGGAGTTAGTTACAAAAATTTGGAAAAAGTAAGATCATTTATTGCTGTTAATTTAAACCCGGAGATAAAAGAATATTTATCCTCTCTTCAAGCCAACTTAAACGTTCCTGAAACCAAAATAAAATGGGTTGAAAAAAACAACTTACACATCACTATGAAATTTTTGGGGTACATAACATTAGAGCAAACGGAATTAATAAAATTAGTATTAAAGAGAATTAGCAGTCGACATATTCCATTCATCATAAAATTATCTTCTAATATCGGAATATTTCCGACTTACCAGATGCCCCGAATAATATGGGTAGGAATCAAAGAAGGCGTAAATCAATTAAATGAACTATATAATTCTATAGAAAATAATTTATCCAATAAAGGGTTACCCAGGGAAAATAAAGAATTTTCCAGCCACATAACCATCGGAAGAGTGAAATTTATTAGAGATACGACTAATTTCATTAAAATATTAAAAAGCATTGAGGTAAATAATTTTACCCAAGAGGTTGGCAGTATTGACCTCATGGAAAGTAAATTAACTCCAAATGGTCCCATATATGATATAATAGCTAAATTACCCCTATTAAAACAATAAAAAATCATAAATATTACTAAAATATTTATTAAAATAAGTAAGAAATAAAAAGGAGTAAACTAAAAAATGACTGACAAAATAGAACAAAACAACTCGGAAAGAGAAAAAGCATTAGACACAGCCATGCAGAACATCGAGCAAAGATTCGGAAAAGGTTCTATAATGAAACTAGGGGATCGCCCCAAAATTTCCGGAAGTAACAGTATTTCAACCGGTTCATTGAGCTTAGATATCGCTCTTGGAATAGGAGGAGTCCCACGAGGAAGAGTAATAGAGATTTTTGGACCTGAAGCCTCAGGGAAGACTACGCTCGCTTTACATATCATAGCTGAAGCTCAGAAAAATAACGGGATTGCTGCTTTTATTGATGCTGAGCACGCTTTAGACCCGAACTATGCTAAAAATATTGGGGTTAACACCGATGAATTAATCATATCTCAACCTGATACCGGTGAACAGGCTTTAGAAATAGCCGAATCTTTAGTTAGAAGCAACGCGGTTGATGTTGTGGTCATAGATTCAGTTGCCGCCCTGGTACCCAAAGCAGAAATAGAAGGTAATATGGGAGATTCCTATATGGGGTTACAAGCAAGATTAATGTCTCAAGCTTTAAGGAAACTCACTGCTATTATTAGTAAATCAAGAACTACAACGGTATTTGTAAATCAAATTAGAGAAAAGATTGGTGTTTTTTTTGGTAATCCTGAAACTACTCCCGGCGGTAGAGCGCTCAAGTTTTACTCAAGCATCAGAATGGATATCAGAAGAAAGGCAACCATTAAAAAAGATGAAGATAATATTGGAATAACTGCTAAGGTTAAAGTGGTAAAAAATAAATTGGCCCCTCCTTTCAAAGAAACAATGTTTGATATAATTTTTGGTAAAGGAATATCCAAAGAAGGGGATATTATAGATCTCGGTATAAAATACAATATATTACAAAAATCTGGAGTTTGGATATCTTTTAATAATATAAAGTTTGGCCAGGGACGCGAAAACTCTAAAACATATCTGCAAGAACACCCTGAAATCGCAAAAGAGATAGAAGATAAAATATTGACAACCGCTGGGCTTGATAAAAGAATAAGTAAAGAGGTACTAAAAAATAAATAAAATTATTTCTGTAAATTATGATAAAAAAAATGTTAGCCAAGTAGTTATTTATATAGATAATGAAGCTAAATACAAACTAAAGGAAAATACGATTAAATCATTAGATATTTTCGTAGGCAAAGAATTATCTGATCAAGAAATAGAAAAAATAATTTCCGAAGATAAAACTACAAGAGGCAAAGAATATCTATTAAGACTTTTATCCCGGAGAATTTATAGTAGATATGAAATATCCGGAAAATTAAAAAATAAAAGATATCCTGAAAAAAATATCGCTGAACTTATTTTTTGGTTAGAAGATAATAATTATATTAACGACGAGCTTTTTGCCGAGATGTGGGCACAATTTCGATTACAAAATAAACCAATAGGAAGATATAAATTAAACCAGGAATTAAGAACAAAAGGAATTAAAAAGGATATTATCCGAAAAGTGATAGACAAGACATATAAAGAAATAGATGAACTTAGCTTAGCCCACAATCTTATAATGGAAAAGATTGTATCATCCGAAATAAAAAATGTTAGAATAGATCCAAAAAAAATATATAATTTTTTATTAAGAAGGGGCTTTTCAACAAAAATTTCAAGAAAAATATACAATGAGCTAAACAATAAAAATACAGTAACAAGTAATAAGTAATAAGTAATGAGTAATGAGTTGTGGATTACAGGTTCAAGTAAAACTTGGGTTGGATAAATACGACTTCCACAATAAAAGAAATATTTTACACGAAAAAGTTTTGAGTTTTTAATTGTAGTTTTTCGTTTTTAGCTTTGCATTTTTAGTTTATTGATTTATACTATACGCTAAACGCTGTACGCTCCACGCTATATTTAGTTATTTGACTTTTTAAACTCTACAGGTTAAAATATTTTAAGTAATTATTTCAAATTCTTGCTATCTCAAAGAACTAGACCATC
>ASPA01000051.1 GCA_000405605.1 Atribacteria bacterium SCGC AAA255-G05 | reverse complement strand
ACGCTAAACGCTGTACGCTCCACGCTATATTTAGTTATTTGACTTTTTAAACTCTACAGGTTAAAATATTTTAAGTAATTATTTCAAATTCTTGCAATCTCTCATGTAGTTACTTCGGTTTCAAATACTATGTAAATAAATATCTTGTTACGTTAAAATGTGATTAAAATTAAAGATATCCTACGTACCTTGTAAATTGAATATTAGGAGGTGAAACAATATTAGAATTTACAATATTATTACGCTAAACATCCTTATTGGTATAACAATAGGTTATTTAATCGCTAAGTATATTGCCAAGGCAAAAATATCATCAGCTGAACTAAGCGCTAAAAATATTATAGAAAATGCCGAAAGAGAAGCGAATTCCCTCAAGAAAGAAACAGGGTTACAAGCAAAAGAAGAAGCTTATAATATTAAAAGGGATGCTGAGACTGAAATCAAAAAAAAGCGAATTGAAATGCAAAGGCTTGAGAGCAGCTTAATTAGCAGAAGCAATAGCTTGGTTCAAAAAATAGAGTCACTTGAAAAAAGAGAAAAATCATTAGATTGTAAAGAAAAAGAACTCGAAAATAATATCCAAAAAACCAATGATTTATACCAAGAACAGAAAAATGAATTGATAAAAATTTCAAATATGAGCTTAGAGGAAGCAAAGAAAGAACTTTTAAGTAATTTAGAAAAAGAGCTTACTCATGAAACCGGTAAGATGATAAAAGAGATTGAAGATCAAGCAAAAACTGAAGCAGAGAAAAAATCAAGAAAGATTATATCATTAGCGATTCAAAGATATTCTGCTGACCAAACAGTTGAAACAACGACATCTTTTGTGCCTTTACCCAGCGATGACATGAAAGGAAGAATCATCGGGAGAGAGGGTAGGAATATCAGGACATTCGAAATGTTAAGTGGAGTTGATTTAATTGTAGATGATACCCCGGAAGCGGTTATTATCTCGGGGTTTGATCCTATACGAAGAGAAATAGCCCGGCTCTCTTTAGAAAAGCTAATTACTGATGGCCGTATACAACCGGCAAGAATTGAAGAAGTTATAGAAAAAACTAAAGTACTAGTTGATAGTAAGATCCAAGAAGAAGGGGAAAAAGTAGTATTTGATACGAATGTAAAAAATATAAGTCCAAAACTAATTAACTTATTGGGAAGATTAAAATACCGCACAAGTTACGGACAGAATGTTCTTCAGCATTCAATAGAAGTTGCATATCTTTCTGAAGTTATGGCTTCAGAAATTGGCGCAAATTCGCAATTAGCCAAGAGAGCGGGTCTGCTTCATGATATCGGAAAAGCCGTTGACCATGAAATAGAAGGAACTCATGCTATGATTGGTGCTGAGATTGCCAAAAAAAATGGCGAAAGTCTTCAAGTAATTAATGCTATCGCTGCTCATCATTCGGATGTAGAACCAAAGACGATTGAAGCCGTTTTAATACAATCTGCTGATGCAATATCCGCCTCTCGTCCCGGAGCCAGACGTGAGATGTTGGAAACTTATATAAAAAGACTTGAAAATTTAGAAGAAATTGCTAATTCGTTTGAAGGAGTAGAAAGAGCATTCGCTATACAAGCGGGTAGAGAAATAAGGATAATCGTAAATCCGGAAGAAATAGATGATTATACAGCAAAAAAAATAGCAAGAGATATTTCCAAAAAAGTTGAAAAAAATATAGATTATCCCGGTCAAATTAAAGTAATGGTTATTAGAGAAACTCGGTCGGTAGAATACGCAAAATAATAAAAGATAATTTAAATTTAAGGAGGTAATGTTAATAAAATTACCTCCTTAAATATTTACTAGGCTTTCATTTTAATTCTTATAACCATATGTTTTTTAGGAATCGTTCCTTTCTGAGATAATATTAACTTTTCTATACTCATAAGGCTGCTTTTTTTTAAAAGTATGACAAACAATATGATAAATAATAGCATCTTCTGATATATAAGAAATTAGTTTGGAAAATTAATAAAGAATAAATAAAAGGGAGTTAAAAAATGGAATCTAAAAATAATTTCAATCAAATCGAAGCAAAGAAAATTGGCGAAAGATTAGGTGTAACCTGGGATAAGTTTGATATAGAACAGTTTCGAATGGGAATGGATGTGGAGCTAGAGCATGGTTTAGTTGATCCAGAAACAAATGTTACAGATGATGATCCTTTAATGACTGGAAAAATTGCCTTAGCTCACCTTAATGAATTTCCTGATTATTATACCAGACTAGATAAGATGGAAGAGGAAGCAGAAGATTTTTGGAATAAAGACTAAACATATTATTTAAAAAATCTAAATGAATTAATATGGAAGTTAAAAAAATAAGTAAAAAATATCGTATAATGAATCATTCAATTCAAAATCAGCCGAAAGTCTATATTAAGACTTTCGGTTGTCAAATGAACGTCAATGATTCAGAATATATCATTGGTCAATTACTAAAATTAGGTTATTCAACCACAGAAGATATATCTAAATCTAATTTAATTTTGTTAAACACCTGCTGTGTTAGAGCAAAAGTCGAGCAGAAAATATTTAGCTTAATCGGGAAGATAAAAAAAATAAAAGAATCTAACCCGGATGTGATTTTAGGTATATGTGGATGTATGGCTCAAAAAGAAAAAGAAAATATATTTGAAAGGGCACCTCATGTTGACTTTATATTTAATCCCTCTCAAATAAATAATTTGGAAAATATTATTAATAATCTTGCAAAATACGGCGGCGGAAAATATATTTCTTGTGATGATACTCCCGAATTTAGTTTAAATCATATTCCGGTTAAAAGGGAAAGTAAAATATCAGCCTGGATTCAAATAATGAGAGGCTGTAATAATTATTGCTCTTACTGTGTTGTCCCATACACCAGGGGTCCCGAGCAGAGCAGAGGAGCCTCCGAAATATTATCAGAAGCAGCTGATTTGGCTCATGATAAATATAAAGAAATATTTTTATTGGGCCAGAATGTCAACTCTTATGGTAATGACCTTTCTCAACCTGTTACTTTTTCTAAATTACTAGAATTATTAAATAATATTAAGGGTATAGAAAGAATAAGATTCACCACTTCCCATCCCAAAGATTTCTCTTTCAATTTGATAAAAACAATAAAAAAATGCCATAAAGTCTGTAACCATATCCATTTACCCATTCAGTCCGGCTCAAGCAAAATACTTAAAATGATGAATAGAAAATGTAATATCGATTATTACAAGAATATCATCAAAGACATTAGAAACAATATAGATGATATCGCAATTACCACAGATGTAATGGTTGGATTTCCCGGAGAAACCGAAAAAGACTTCACAGACACTTTAAATGTTTTTAAGGAAATAGAATTCGACGAAGCGTATACTTTCATTTACTCAAACAGGGAAACTGCTGTTGCTTCATTATTGCCTGACCAGGTTCCTCTACAGGCCAAGAAAGAAAGGTTATGGAAACTTATTGATTTACAAAAAGAAATATCAGCTAAAATTAATAAAAAACTTGAAGGGAAAATATTTGAGGTCCTGGTGGATAAAAAGTCTAAAAGAAATATTGAAAATCAATTTTCAGGGCGGACAGGGACCAATAAAACCGTAGTATTCACCGGTAAACAAGACTTGTTAGGCAAATTAGTTAAAGTAAAAATTGTAAAGTCGACAGCCTGGACTTTATATGGAGAACCAATCGGATGACCAACAGTAAAGACAATAATTTACTAATTTTATTGGGTCCCACCGGGGTAGGCAAAACAGATATTTCCATTAAACTGGCCAAAAAAATGCCTGATATAGAAATAATTTCTGCTGACTCCATGCAAATATATAGATATATGAATATTGGCACTGCTAAACCGAATATAAACATCTTAAATGACATAAAACATCATATGATAGATATTGTTGACCCATCAGATAATTTTGACGTAATAAAATACAGTGAGTTAGCTGCGAAAATTATATTAGATGTTTTTAAAAGAGGTAAGATACCGATATTAGCAGGTGGTTCCGGACTATATATTTCTTCAATAATTAATCCGCTTTTTGCCGGGCCGGCAAAGGATAGTGAATATAGAAAAATCTTGGAAGAAGAGGCAAAGATACACGGTAACAAATATTTATATGATAAACTATCCAAAATAGACCCGGTTTCTGCTTCAAAAATCAAACCTAATGATTTAAGAAGAATAATCAGGGCTTTGGAAGTTTATAAATCTACCGGTAAAACCATCTCTTATTTGCAGAAAAAAGCTTCTACTAAGAATACAATATTTAATTATCAAATTATAGGATTTAAAAGAGATAGAGAGAATCTATATCAAAGAATTAATCTAAGAGTTGATAAGATGATTAAGCACGGATTCATAGAAGAAGTTAAAACCTTACGAAAGATGGGTTACAAAGAAGATTTAAATTCAATGCAGGGTTTGGGCTATAAACAGATAAACAAGCACCTTAACGGTGTATATACTAATGAAGAGGCTACTAATCTAATAAAGATAGAGACCCGGCATTATGCCAAAAGACAAATGACCTGGTTTAAAAATAAAATAGAAAATATCGAATGGATAGATTTAGATAAAATTAACGAAAATGAAGTAATTTCAAAAATAGAAAATATTTTAAAATATTTTCCAAAAAAAGAAGGATTTTTGAAATTTATGTAGTATTATATATGTAAAAGTGAATACATATTCTGTTCTATAAAATATTAATAATATTTTATCAATAAGAAGGTGAAGTCTTAAAGTAATATTCCAAGAAAAGTTGAGAAAGGTACACTATCCGAAAGGATAGGCCGCAAAGCTTTGGGTCTAAATCACTTTTAGTGACATGACTGCCAAACTGCCGATTTTTTTTATTTTAAAAAGATAAAAAAGGTGGGCAGTTTTTTTTATTCTATTAACATCAACCCACCTTAAGTAGTAAAAGGAGGCGATGTTTCTTGACTTTATTGAAATTATTTAAATTAAGACTTCAATCTTATGTTAAAAAAATAATAAAAGTAAATCTTTATGAAAAAATATCTTTATTTAAATTTACAAATAGCCATATTAACTCTCGTCATCACAGGTTTGGTTCTTACCTTAATGACATCATGGAATTAAAGCCAGACAAGCAAAGATGGGGAAGATGGGAATAAGTCAAAGTGACGTCAGACCGTGTGAAAATTAATTATAACATTTTTCATAAAAGCGTAAATCATCTACCCTTTATTAGAGTGATCTCTATCACCGGACATATTTACCGA
>ASPA01000050.1 GCA_000405605.1 Atribacteria bacterium SCGC AAA255-G05 | reverse complement strand
AGTTCAATTATCGCAATATTGGGTTTAACTTTTACCGAACCTTTACTAAGATTGGTCGGTGCAACCGATACAATATTGCCATATGCCAGGGATTATATCACCATTATATTTTACGGAAGCGTACGGAGGAAATGTCAATTTTAAGACGATCTAACAGGCGTTTCGTCTCCTGCTCCATGTGATGCTCGTCCATTATACCAATCGGGCCTAGATTTACACTCACCGCTTCACGTCCCATAAAAACATTGGCAACCACATCCAGGTTGTCGGCCAGAGCCAGGTCCTGATAAACCATCTCGATACCCTGCTGGCGTGCATCCCAGGAATTGACAATATGTGCCTTCTTGCCTTCGATTAAGATCTCTCCTTCATCAGGGATGTATGCCCCACTGAGAATCTTCATCAGGGTAGATTTACCGGCGGCGTTGTCTCCCACCAATCCCAGCACTTCATTATGGTGTAGTACCAGATCTACTCCTCGTAATGCCTGTACACCACCAAAGTGCTTTTTGATGTTCCGCATTTCCACAACGGGAATCGTCTCTGTCATAGGTTTCCTCTCTTTATTTTAAAAAATGTATAAATGATTGATTGAACTAAAGAATCGATATATTATGATACCGAGCAAAGCGAACCATCCCCACGATAACCAGAAGACCGTTCGCTTCGCACATGACACTTCTTTTTTCAGTAGGTTCCTGTATGAACTTACTGTATGTTATTTCCTACTGCAATCCGGTAAATTCGGAAGCATCATAGTAACCCGAATCGATCAAAGCAGCTTTAACATTGCTCTGGTCTACAGTAACAACTACGGACGGCTTGGCAGGTACCTCTATCTTGCCGTTGTTGTAGGAGTTGGTTTGTTCAGGAGTTTTGCCATTGAGATAAGCGACAGCCGCGGCGATCGCATCACTGACCAGTGTTCTGACGTCCTTTAAAACGGTCATCGACTGCTTGCCATCAATAATGTACTGTACGGAGGGTATCTCGGCGTCCTGGCCGCTGACCACATAGCTCTTGACATCATTGTCGTCAGCAAATGCGTCTGCAATTGCACGGGAGGTACCGTCGTTCGGCGCGAGGATAAATACATTACCCTTATCGGCAGCCGGAGCAATAGTTAGATTGGCTTCAGCCAGATTCTTAGCGACGGTGAAGTCCCAGTTGGTGGTGACCTGGCCAATGATTTTGCCCATCTCATCACGGATCAGCGTGGATTTGCCCTGTAGAGCAACAGCTTCGCTTGAGTTCTTGATGATGAAGGTGCTGTCGGCAATCTTAGGCTGAAGGACATTCCAGGCGCCCTCAAAGAAGAGGAAGGCGTTGTTGTCGGTGGCAGCGCCGGCATACAGGTAAAGCGGGTTGCCGGTACCGGTGGCCTTGTCAACCAGGTACTGGGCTTGAGCCTCTCCAACAGCAATGCTATCAAAGGTCACATAGTAATCAACAGCTTCGGTTGCACGGATCAGGCGGTCATAGGAAATAACCTTTATGCCTGCAGCTCTGGCTTCGTCTGCAGAGGCAGCGGCAGCGGTGCCGTCATGCGGACAGATGATAAGAACTTTAGCGCCCTTGGTAATCAGAGCTTCAACATTCTCTTTTTCTTTGGCGGAAGAGCCCTGGCTAAAGAGAATCTCAGCGCTGTATCCAGCAGTTTTGAGTGCATCATTGAAGCGGGTCTCGTCCTGTATCCATCTTGGCTCGTCTTTGGTCGGAAGAACGATACCAACATCCAGGTTGGACTGTGCAAGTGAAAAACTTACTATTGTAGAAACAAATATCAACACCAGTATCCATAATAATGATTTTTTCATTTCTATTTCACTCCTTTCTTTTATTTACTCAATACTTTTTAATAAGATCTACCTTAAGATTTATTTAGTTATATAGTATATCACCCCCCTCTTTTGTTAATTTTTTTTAGGTCTTCCTTTCGACTTTTGTTTGTATGTGCCGGAGCACGCCCCTTTGCCACATTTTAAGAATATATATTTACCTTATTGAATCACTATTAGCGTTTAAAAGAATTAGTCTTTTTCAATTTTTCTATATCTTAATATTAATACGACAAAAGATTTAAAAAATCCTTCTTTTTTGAAAAAATAGTTGTATTTATTTAAAAATATAAAAATGCAATGTCAAGGGGACGGCAGACCGTGTGAAAATTAATTATAACATTTTTCATAAAAGCGTAAATCATCTACCCTTTATTAGAGTGATCTCTATCACCGGACATATTTACCGA